>JAZNAI010000189.1:0-13423 GCA_045586465.1 Acutalibacteraceae bacterium
GAGATGCGTACCGCAGAACGTATCGCTTAAGACCCCGCTCGTCAAGTACAAGCCCGACGAGGAGGAGTGCCCCATCACGATGAACATACCTATGACGAGTGCGATAATGCAATCGGTGTCAAACGACACTCTCGCCATTGCACTTGCGAAGGAGGGCGGCGTTTCCTTTATCTTCGGCTCGCAGTCCATAGAGAGCCAGGCGGCGATGGTCGCAAGGGTCAAGGGCTACAAGGCGAGCTTCGTCGTCAGCGACTCGAACCTCACTCCAAAGTCCACGCTCGCCGACGTTCTCGCGCTCGTTGAGGAGAACGGACACTCCACGATGGCTGTCACCGACGACGGCACGGCATCGGGCAAGCTGCTCGGCATCGTTACGGGCAGGGACTACCGCGTCAGCCGTATGTCCACCGACATGCTCGTCGAGAGCTTTATGACCCCCCTCTCGAAGCTCATTACCGCCCCCCTCGGCACGACGCTTAAGGAGGCGAACGACATTATATGGGACCACAAGCTCAACTCTCTTCCGATAGTTGACAAGAACGGACATCTCAAGTACTTCGTATTCCGCAAGGACTACGCACAGCATAAGGAAAATCCCCAGGAGCTTCTTGATAAAAACAAGAGCTACGTTGTCGGTGCGGGTATTAACACCCGTGACTACGAGGAAAGAATCCCTGCTCTTATTGAGGCAGGTGCAGACGTGCTTTGTATCGACTCCTCAGAGGGTTATTCCTGCTGGCAGGCTAATACAATCAAGTGGATCCGTGAAAAGTACGGTGACACCGTTAAGGTAGGCGCAGGTAACGTTGTTGACAGAGAAGGCTTCCTTTTCCTTGCAGAAGCAGGCGCAGACTTCATAAAGGTAGGTATCGGCGGCGGTTCAATCTGTATCACCCGTGAAACAAAGGGTATCGGCAGAGGCCAGGCTACAGCTATTATTGATGTTGTTAACGCAAGAAACGAATACTACGAAAAGACAGGTATTTATATTCCCGTTTGCTCCGACGGCGGTATCGTTCACGACTATCACATTACACTTGCTCTCGCTATGGGCTCAGACTTCGTAATGCTCGGCAGATACTTTGCACGCTTCGACGAAAGCCCCACAAACAAGCTTATGGTTAACGGTGCTTACGTTAAGGAATACTGGGGTGAAGGCTCCAACAGAGCAAGAAACTGGCAGAGATATGACCTTGGCGGCAGCACAAAGCTCTCCTTCGAAGAGGGTGTTGACTCCTATGTAACCTATGCAGGTCCTCTTCACGACAACGTTGAAAAGAGCCTTTACAAGGTTAAGTCCACAATGTGCAACTGCGGTGCTCTCTCAATCCCCGAATTACAGGAAAAAGCAAAGCTTACTCTTGTTTCTTCCGTAAGTATTGTAGAAGGCGGCTACCACGACGTAACTCTTCGCACAACCTCAAATTCAAGAAACTGATAAATACAAAAAAGCGATGTGCATCAAGCACATCGCTTTAAGTTTTTAAGGGGTATTGGTTCTTCCGAGAATATAGTCGGTTGTTGTATTATATAATTGGGCTAACCGTATCAGAATATCAGTGGGAATATCACGCAAGCCCCGTTCATAACGGTTATATTGCGGTTGCTTCATTCCCAAATACTCAGCAACCTCTCTTTGTGACATATCGTGGTCCTCACGCAAGTCCCTCAATCTTGGATAATAATTATCCACGCTGACACCATCTTTCATAACCAATTGGTATTGACATCATATCACAACAGATGTATAATATTATTGTGTTATAACCATTCGGTTATTATAAATACAGAAATATGTGAACAAAAATAAATCGACTATTATTTGTTATTTCGGTGTTTTATAACAATATATGGTTTTTATTAATTATCACAGTTTTTTGCTTTTCAATATAAACTGTGGTATAATAAAAACACGGAGGGATATATAATGAAGCCTTTTTTAGGAATCAATCTTACTGATAATAAGAAAAATGCAGAACCGAACGGAGAAGAATTCTTAGTTCTCCGAACATCTTCCGGGATGTCAAGACTTCTGGAGGAATCCGGTGAAACGGTGAGTAATGTTGTAGAACAATCAAAGCTGCCGCTTCCATTCAGATTTTTACAGGGTGCGTGCGGTGTAACCGGGGCAATTGCTGTTGCAAGCTTATTTAAGGCATTGGCAAGAAGTGACAGCCTGACAATTGATGCTGCATATCAGAACGCGCCGTGGGTGTTCTGGCTTGCAGGCGGATGTGTCGTTGTGTGGCTGGTTCTCAAGCTTATAAGCAACAAAAAGGCAAGTACGGTTTTGCAAAAGGACGAAAGTACACAGGCTTTCTCTAAGCTGGATAGTGTTCTTAATACTGTTTATTCTGAATTGTCTGTTCCTGAAACCGCTAAATTTGTTGATGTGCTTTCTTTTTTCTATAAGGTTAAAGACGGAAAAATCAAAGTTTGCGAAAAATCATTGGCGCAGTATTATAATTCCGAATATAAGATTTTTGCAGATTCGGAAAATATTTATCTTGCAAATCCGGAAGGGAAGTATGCTTTTTCCAGGTCTGACATTCAGCGTATCCTTACTGTAAAAAAGCATATTCGCATTGCTTCTTGGAATAAAGAGGAACGTTTCAATAAAGGTGAGTATAAACAGTATAAGCTTACTTCGGATAATTACGGCAACATACATTGTAAATCGTATTGTATCTTGGAAATTAACAGAAACAATGAAATTTGGAATATATATTTCCCGTGTTATGAGTTGCCTGTTCTTGAAGAACTTACAGGCTTAAAAGCATAGTAAATTAAAGGGACTGTATCGTAAATCACATTTGTGATTGATACAGTCCTTTTCTGTTACTTTAATTCAAGTGTTCTTTTGTAAGCAGAAGTTACGGCATTCATTGCGGCACTTCTGAAGCCGCCGTCCTCAAGTGCGTGGACACCTGCAATTGTTGTACCTCCGGGGGAGCAGACGGCATCCTTCAAGGCTCCCGGGTGATTTCCCGTTTTTAAGACCATATCGGCAGAGCCCGAAAGCATTTTTGCCGCATACATCATAGCCTTGTCACGGGGGACGCCGCATTCAACGGCTCCGTCTGCAAGAGCCTCAATGAACATATAAGCGAACGCAGGACCGCAGCCTGAAACCGCACTTGCGGCATCAATTTTGTTTTCGTCTATTCTGTCAAGAAGACCTGCACCCGACATTGCTTTCACGAAGTAATCAACCTGTGCTTCCGATACAGCATCGTTATTGCAGTAAAGAATCACGCCTTCACCGATGAGAGCAGGAGTGTTGGGCATTATTCTTATAACGGGCATCTCTTTGCCTGAGAGAGTGCAGAGCTTTTCGATTGAAGTGCCTGCCGCCATTGAAACCATAACGGGGTTACATTCTTCGAAAAGGGGCGCAATGTCAGCGAAAAGCAGGGAGAGCATCTGAGGCTTTACGCCTATGAAAATATATTCACTTTCTTTAACGAGGGTATCGAGATCGCATACCGTTACATTTTCGTATTTTTCTGCAAAATCCCAAGCCTTGTCCGAACATACGTCATATACCGAGAATTTCTCGGAAGGGTTACCGTTTGCGGCGGCAACAAGTAATGCTCCGCCCATATTACCGGCACCAATAAAACCGAATTTATAAGTCATCCTGTGTCACTCCTTATCTTATCTGTCCGTCACCGGAAATGATATATTTGTAGGTTGTAAGCTCTTTAAGGCCCATGGGACCTCTTGCGTGCAATTTCTGTGTGGAAATGCCGATTTCACAGCCGAGGCCGAACTCTCCGCCGTCCGTAAATCTTGTTGAAGCGTTGTGATAAACGGAGGAGGAATCAACAAGTGCCGTGAAAAGCTTTGCATTTTCTTCGTTTTCCGTCACAATGCAGTCGGAATGCTTTGTGGAATGAGCTGTTATGTGGTCAATTGCCTCGCTGACGCTGTTTACAGCCTTTACGGCTAAAATGTAATCGAGGAATTCCGTGTCAAAGTCATTGTCTCCGGCAGGGGAGCCCTCAATAATTTCACTGCAGAAGCCGTCCAGACGAAGCTCCACGGGAGTAAGTCCTGCGGCTGTTCTCTCATTTGTCAGTTTTTCTCTTAATTTCGGCAGAAATTCCTTTGCCACCGCTTTGTTTACTAAAACTACCTCGCAGGCATTGCAAACGGAAGGACGGCTTGTTTTTGCGTTGTTTACGATATTAAGAGCCTTGTTAAGGTCAGCGTATTCGTCAATGTAAATATGGCATATGCCCGTGCCCGTCTGAATGCAGGGAACCTTTGCGTTATTGACGCAGGCGGAGATAAGTCCTGCACCGCCTCGGGGAATAAGAAGGTCAACATACTGCGCAGCGGTCATAAGCTCATTTGCTGAGTCACGGGAGGTATCCTGAATAAGGTTTATGAGATTCTCGGGAAGAGAGCATTTCTTAAGTCCCTTTCTCATAGCCTCGAGTATGGCATTTGATGAACGGAATGCCTCTTTTCCCGAACGAAGAACAGATACGTTTCCGCTTTTAAGTGAAAGTGCTGCCGCATCAGAGGTAACGTTGGGACGTGACTCGTAAATCATAGCAACAACACCCATAGGAACGGAGGTCTTTTTTATAATAAGTCCGTTGGGGCGTGTTACGGTTTCGGGCACCTCACCGACGGGGTCGGGGAGCTTCACAACGTCACGTATGCCGTCAGCCATACCCTTGATTCTGTCCGAAGTCAGGGTCAGTCTGTCTATCATTACGGGACTTATTTTATCACGGGACGCCTCAATATCGAGAGCGTTTTCCTTTAATATATCCTCTGCATTTTCCTCGAGGGCATCTGCCATAGCAAGAAGAGCCTCGTTTTTCTGCTCTGAAGAAAGTGTAAGCATTGTTTTTACCGCCTCTTTAGCAGAGCGGAGTATTTCTGTTGTTGTCATTTTATTTCACCCTTGCGATAAATCTTGTGCCGACGCTCTTGCCCTCGGCAATATCATAAAGAATACGGGGATTCTGTCCGTTTATGATAATCATATCGGTGCCGTTTTCGGTGCAGATTTCGGCTGCGTGAAGCTTTGTTCTCATACCGCCCGTACCGAGTGAGCTGCCGGCATCACCGCCGAGAGACATAACCTCAGCGGAAAGCTCTCTTATTTCGGGAATCAGGGATGCATCGGGATTCTTGTGGGGGTCAGCGGTATAAAGCCCGTCAATATCACTCATAAGCACCAGTAAATCTGCTTTTATGCTCTCTGCAACAAGGGCGGACAGCGTATCGTTATCCCCGACGCTTATTTCATCCGTTGCAACGGTATCGTTTTCGTTTATAATGGGAAGAACGTCAAGCTCAAGAAGCCGCATCATTGTATTTGTAAAATTCTGATGTCTGTCCTCACGGCGGAAGTCAGAGCCCGTAAGAAGTATCTGCGCTACGGTATGATTGTATTCGGAGAAAAGCTTGTCGTATGTATACATAAGCTCACACTGGCCTACCGCTGCCGCAGCCTGCTTTGTGGGAATATCAGAGGGCTTGCCCTTAAGTGACAGCTTACCTGCTCCCATTCCTATGGCACCCGAGGAAACAAGAATAACCTCGTGTCCGCAGTTTTTAAGGTCGCTCATAACCTTTACGAGCTCTTCAACTCTTCTTATATTCAGCCTGCCCGTAGAATGGGCAAGTGTAGATGTGCCGATTTTTATAACGATTCTCATAATTACTGCTCCGTGTTGTATTAGTGCTTTACTGTAGTAAATTGATATAATATCTTATTATAACGATAAATAAAGCCGAGGTCAATAAAATAATTAAAAATATAGAATAAAATAAAACGGATACCGCTCCGTGTCGGAGAGATATCCGTTAAATGTCTTTTATTTTGCCGAAATCGATCTGAGGTCAGCCTTTACGATACCGCTTCAATGAGAATTGCACGGGCATCGGAGCTGTCAATTTTGCCGTTTTTATTAATATCTCCGACCTTTGCCTGAAGAGCTGTGGGCTTATCAAGAGCAACGGAGAATCTTAAAGCAAGTCTTGAGTCTGAAGCTGAAACCTGTCCGTCAAAGTCAAGGTCACCGGACTCGAGAAGACCGTTTTCAAATTTTTCACCGTTAATAAGAGCAGGGTAGTCAACGTAAAGTCTGTTAAGGTCAATATCCTTGTTGGATGCACCCTTAAGTCTGCCGTTTTCCGTGTACTGCCACATATCAACTCTGCCGTTGTAGCAGCATACGTCTGTTTCCCATTCAGCAATCCATGTTGAACGTCCCTCAAAGGTTTCGGGTTTTACGTGGGTTTCAGCAAAGGAGCTGCTTACGTAAATGCCTGACATATAGCCGGCTGCCTCAATTGTCTTGCAGAATTCGTCAAGAACCATTGAGCATACCTCTTTGCCTGCTCTGAGGTGTGATTTGTCGCTGCCGAAGTCTTCCATATCAATATATACGGGAAGGTCAAGCTGACAGTTGTTTATTTTAAGAACATCAAGTGTGTACTGTGCTTCTGCAATTGCCTCTTCCTTTGTAAGGGCATAACTGAAGAAATATACACCTATGTGCATATCAGCAGCCTTTGCAGCCTTGTAATGCTGAAGGAAGGACTGATCGGAATAGATTTTTCTGCCGTTAGCAGAGCCTCTTCCGCCGATACGGATAATAACACCCTTTACACCCTCACTCTTGAGCTGCATCCAGTCAAGGTCTTCGGGAGCCTGAGAATAGGAGATATCCATTACGAGCCAGTCAACCTCGGGATTGAATTCAACGCTCCAGTTAAGGCTTATCCAGCCGGTAAAGCCGTTAAAGCTTACCTTACCCCAGTTGTCTGAGGTTACTTCAAGCACCTCAACAAGTGTACCTCCGGGGATTCTTGTAAGAATTTTACTGCTTGTGGTGTAGGATTCTCTCATATTCATATCCTCTGTTACTCTGTACTGCTTATTTTCAGAGGGAGTAACGGGAGGAACGGGAGTTTCCGTGTTGTTATTTTCGTTTCCTTCATCGCCTTCGGCGGGAGGAACGTCTGATGTAGGCTTATATTCACTGTATTCAAGGGAAATCCAGCCTGTTTTGTCTTCGTAAACAGTTTTGCCCCATACTCCTTCAATAGCCGTAACCTGAAGAAGTGTGCCTGCGGGGATGGTGCAGAGAACCGTTGAGCCGGGTTCCTTGCGGAAATTCATAATTTCCTTGGTTTCGTATGTGCCTGCTTTGTAGGTAGTTGAAATTTCCGTGCCTTCAAGCTCGATACCTTCGTATCGGGGTGTTGCGAAGCCTGTAATGTAATTTGTATATTTTCTGTCTATCTGACGTACTCTGTCAGGACAGTTGCCTTCTATGCAGGTAACGTAAGAGGATGTAGCCTCAAGAACAAGACCGATGTGGGTAATGTTGTTCTGGCTTCTCTGATAAGAATTTGTGCTGGTGAAGAATACAAGGTCACCCTTTTTCGGGATATACGTTCCGCCGTAGGAGACGGAAAGATGATAAAGTCCCTGAGCTTTGAAATGGTCACGCATTGCGGTGCTGGAGAGATTTGTGGGGATTACACTCTGTGGAATACCTGTTGTTCTTGCACACCAGGAAACAAATGCTCCGCACCAGGGGCCCTGATAGTTAAAATATGCTCCGTACTTTGTGTATTCGCCTGCGCCCTCCATATAACCGACCTGAGAGGATGCCGTTGCCATAATGGCATCTGCGCCGTTGACCTTTTCCGTTTCGTCTGCACTCGCTATAACTAAGCCTGAAAGGCTCAAAACAAGTGCCATAACTACACTCAAAGCTCTGAGCATTAAGTTTTTATGCATTAAAAAACCTCCGATTATTTGAATATAATTCAAACCATTGATTTTCGCAACACGGCTATTATGCCTTATTTTTCATAAAAAAGCAAGTAAAAAATTACAAAAAGTTACAAATTGGATGCAACTTTGTTAACATTTAATAAAAAAAGGCGGTAATATACCGCCTTTATGTCAATATGTACAAGGAAATATTTTACAATTTGTCTATTTCATTCAACAGCTCTGTAAACAATTCTTCCTCTTTGACTTTTTTAAGAATTTCACCCTTACGGAAAATAAGCCCTTCTCCGTTACCGCCTGCTATACCGATATCTGCTTCCTTTGCCTCACCGGGACCGTTTACTATACAGCCCATAACGGCAACAGTAATATTCTTGTTGCAGCCTCTGAGTGCTTCTTCTACCTTTTCTGCAAGACCGATAAGATCAATCTTTGTTCTTCCGCAGGTGGGGCAGGAAACGAGATTGACACCCGTTTTGCGAAGACCTGCCGCCTTCAGAATATCAAATCCCGCATAAACCTCCTTTACGGGGGGAGCGGTAAGGGATACCCTGATAGTATCGCCTATGCCGTCAAGAAGAAGTGAGCCTATGCCCATAGAGGATTTTATAAGTCCCATTCTTTCGGTACCGGCTTCTGTAACACCGATGTGAAGAGGGTAGTCTGACTTCTCAGCCATAAGGCGGTATGCCTTGCAGGTGGTCTGAACGTCCGATGATTTTATTGAAATCACAATATCGTCAAAATCGAATTTTTCTAAGAGCCCCACGTGATAAAGAGCGCTTTCAACGAGAGCCTCGGGGACGGGTGCGCCGTATTTTGCAAGAATCTCTTTTTCAACCGAGCCTGAATTTACTCCGATTCTTATGGGCACTCCTCTTCTTTTACATTCATCGGCAACAGCCTTTACTCTTTCGTCGGAGCCGATATTACCGGGATTGATTCTGATTTTGTCAACGCCTGCCGAGAGGGATTCCAGTGCCATTTTATAGTCGAAGTGAATATCTGCAACAATCGGCACATCCACATTTTCCTTCAGTGCCGCAATTGTTTTAACTGCATTCATATCGGGAACGGTTGCTCTTATAATCTCACAGCCGGCTCTCTGAAGCTCCTTTGCCTGAGAAACGGATGCTTCAATATCTCCCGAGGGAGTGTTGAGCATTGACTGTACTCTGACGGGAGCACCGCCACCGATAAGGATATCTTTTATTCTTACTTGCTTTTTACTTGCCATTTTGTATCATCCCTTTATAAGATTCGCTATATCATTAAAGGTAATAAGTGCCATAAGGCCTAAAAGAAGGATAAGACCTGCTGCGTGAACTATTGCCTCGAATTTCTTGGGCACGGGGCGCCTGAAAATAAACTCGATAGCGATGAACAGAAGTCTTCCGCCGTCAAGGGCAGGAAGGGGAAGAAGATTTACAATGCCGATGTTTACTGTAATGAATGCAAGTATAAATATGATGGAGGCATAGTCTGCGGAGTGTACCGCATCGCTTGCCGTATCAGCAACAATACCGATTGTGCCCACAGGTCCCGAAAGCTCATCCATTCCGTAATTACCGCCCAGCATATCAATAAGACTTAACCATATCATCTTGGTCATTGAAAGGGTTTCTTTTACCGAGCCGGGGATAATATTGAGTGCGGATACCTTTTCACTGCCGACGATAAACGAGCAGAAGCCCTCTTCCATATTATAGTATACTTCAAGCTCATTAAACTCAAGCTTCTTACCGTCTCTTTTAAGGACTATGTCGAATTTTCCGTCATTGTTTCTGTAAAGACAGTAATAAAGGTCACGTGCAGAGTGTACTCTTGTACCGTCAATGCTTATAATTTCGTCACCGGTGATGATACCCGTTTCTTCCGTATACATATTCTCCGTAACGTCGCTTACAACCGTGGTGGGTACAGAGCCGCTGATTCCGAGCATTACGCCTATAAGCACAAGTCCGAGAACGATATTGAGTATTGCACCTGCCGCAATTACAATAAGGCGCTTCCACGCCTTCTGATTGCCGAAGGCTCTCGGGTCGTCGGATGCCTCGTCCTCACCCTCAAGGGAAACAAAGCCGCCTATGGGAAGAAGCCTTAATGCATAAAGAGTTTCTCCCTTACGCTTTTTTAATATGGCAGGACCCATACCTATTGAAAATTCATTTACTTTTATTTTGAAAAGCTTTGCCGTACTGAAATGACCGAATTCGTGAAGTGCAATTATAACTCCGAAAAAGAGAATTGCAAAAAGAATCGGCCATACTTTGCCCCATACGGCGCCTGCCGAAACTGAAAGTGCAAGGTTATGCAAGGAATATCACCCTTTTAAATATTTTATCATATTATTTATATGTGTAATCGTGAGAATTATACGGCACTGAGAACTGCCTGACGTGCAAGCTTGTCCGTTTCGAAAACGTCCTCGAGAGTAAACTCATTCTTATCGGGAGTAACCTCGAATGCCGTTCTTATAAGTCTGCCGAGGTCTAAGAAGCCGATTTTTCCTTCTCTGAAAAGGCGGTTTGCCTCTTCGTTTGCGCTGTTGACAGCCGCAGGGTAAAGTCCGCCCCTGGTTATTGCCTCACGGCAGATATTAAGGCAGTCAAATACCTCGTAATCGGGCTCGAAGAAGGTAAGCTTTCCTATTTCGGCAAGATTCAATTCACCTACGGGAGACTCGAATCTTTCGGGGTATGTCAGCGCATACTGAATGGGAATTCTCATATCGGGAAGACCCAGCTGTGCAATAACGGAATTGTCGTCATATTCAATCATTGAGTGAATAATGCTTTCTCTGTGCACAAGAATGTCAATTTTATCGGGTGAAACACCAAAAAGGAAATGTGCCTCAATAAGCTCGAGGCCTTTGTTGAACATAGAAGCGGAATCTATTGTGATTTTAGCTCCCATATCCCAGTTTGGGTGCTTGAGTGCATCTGCAGCTGTTACGTTTTTGATTTCATCTCTTGTTTTTCCGAAAAACGGACCGCCCGATGCCGTAAGAATTATTTTTTTGAGCGCTTTATTTGAGGGCTTGCCCTGAAGGCACTGGAAAATTGCAGAATGCTCACTGTCAACGGGAAGAATCTCCTTGCCTGTTTTCTTTGCGGCTTCAAGAACAAGATATCCGCCCGCAACAAGAGCTTCCTTGTTTGCAAGTGCAAGTGTTTTTCCGCTTTGAAGTACCGAAAGTGCGGGACGAAGACCTGCAAGACCTACAATGGAATCTATAACCGTATCGGCATCCGTGTCAGAGGCACACAAACATACGCCCTCTTCACCGGAATATATTTTTGTGGACGTGTCCCTGCAGCGCAGTCTTAATTCCGCTGCAGCCGCTTTGTCGGAAAGAGCAGCCATTTCAGGCTTGAATTTTCTTATCTGCTCTTCAAGCTTCTTAAAGTCACGGTTTGCCGTAAGTGCCTTTACGCCGTAGCCTGCCTTTTCTGCCACGTCAAGCGACTGAACACCTATTGAGCCTGTTGAACCTAAAACTGCAATTTTCTTTTCCATAATTCTGCCTCGTTAAATAGAATTTATGAGAATTATAATTGAATAGAGCACGGGGAAAACAAAGCAGGAGCTGTCGAAACGGTCCATAACTCCGCCGTGTCCGGGAAGAAGATTTCCGAAATCCTTGATTCCGTGATGTCTTTTGATTGTTGATGCGGCAAGGTCGCCGAAAATACTGATAACGGAAAGACAAACTGAAGAGATTATTACAATGGGAAGAGTAAGCTCTGCGGAGAGATTGAAGAATTTCTTGAATACAAAGAATAATACCGTATTGAGAATTGCCGTGCCGATAACACCGCCTATTGCTCCTTCAATAGTTTTCTTGGGAGAAATAACGGGGGCGAGCTTGTGCTTGCCGAAGAACTTGCCTGCAAAAAATGCAAACGTATCGGAAAGCCAGCAGCTGAAAAATCCGAAAAGGATAAAGAAAATGCCGTCGGTCTTTATGTATTTGTCGGGGAAGGCAAGGTATAAATCTCTGTAGAGAATTATACAGGAAAGTGCTGAGGGGACGAAAACCGCTGAGCAGAGAGAGCAGGCAACCTGCTCGAATTTCAGCTTTTCGAAATCAAGCACCATTGTAATAAGTGATGCAACAATTATAAGTGTCGCAACGGGAAAAACAGGGATATTCAGCTTTTCCTTGTATTCAAACCAGAAGGGAAGTGCTGCCGATAAAGCAATGCAAAGTCCTCTGAAAACGGGATTTTTTACCTCAAATGCCTTTGTAAGCTCAAACACGCCGATAGCTGCAACAATTGCAATAAAAACAGAGAACACGGGGGTGTACATTGAGAAAAGCCAGCCTATAACGGCTGCAGCGCCGACGACGCCTGTGATAATACGAGTCTTCATAATAAAATTTTCCTTAAAATTTAATATCAGGCGGATGGGTAAACATCCGCCCTTATTTTTGTAATCAGCAAAAAAATGAATTACACACCGCCGAAGCGACGGTTTCTCTTTTCGTAGGCTCTTAAAGCCTCGTCAAAGTCCTCCTCCGAAAAATCGGGCCAAAGAACGTCGGAATACCAGAATTCTGCATAAGCTGACTGCCACAGAAGGAAGTTAGACAGCCTCTGCTCACCGCTGGGGCGTATAACAAGGTCAACGGGAGGCTGTTCTTCGGTATAAAGTCCGCTTCCTATTGTTTCCAATGTTATTTCGTCGGGCTTAATTTTACCTGAAAGAACGTCTTCTGCGATATTTTTTACGCTGTGCAGAATTTCCTGCTGACCGCCGTAGTTTACCGCAAGGTTAAGATTGACCTTCGTCATATCCTTTGTTGCGTTTTCAAGATAATCCATAGCGGCGCTGAGCTCCGGAGTAAGTCTGCTTCTGTCTCCTAAGAAACGAAGCCTTATGCCCTTTTCGAGGTTTTCCTGAAGTCTTTCCTCAGCCTCCTGAAGGTAGTCTCCGAAAAGCTTCATTATTGCATTAACTTCTTCCTCGGGACGTGCCCAGTTTTCCGTTGAAAAAGCATAGAATGAAATATGCTTAACACCGAGATTTCCTGCGTATTCACCGATTCTTCTGAATGTTTTTGCACCCTCTATGTGACCCATCTGACGGGGAAGACCGCGGTTTTTAGCCCATCTTCCGTTGCCGTCCATAATCACGCCTACGTGGGCAGGCAGAATACTGAATTTTTTTTCACTCATAATCAGATTTCCATAATTTCTGCTTCTTTAGCGGAAGCAACGGAGTCAACCTGCTTGATGAAGTCGTCAGTAATCTTCTGAACCTCACCTTCGCCGAACTTAAGGTCGTCCTCGGTGATTTCGGAATTCTTCTTCATAGCCTTGAGCTTTTCAATTGCATCTCTTCTGATGTTTCTTATGGCAACCTTTGAATTTTCTGCAGTAGCCTTAACATCCTTAACGAGAGTCTTTCTTCTTTCCTCTGTAAGGGGAGGGAAGGCAAGACGGATAACGGAGCCGTCGTTCTGAGGATTGATTCCGATATCGGAAGCCTGGATAGCTTTTTCAATAAGCTTGAGAGCTGATTTGTCCCAGGGCTGGATAACAAGGATTCTTGCCTCTGCAACTGAAACTGCAGCCATCTGGTTTACGGGAGTGGGAACGCCCCAGTAGTCAACTCTGATAGGATCGAGAACTGCAGGGTTAG
>JAZNAI010000190.1:0-2622 GCA_045586465.1 Acutalibacteraceae bacterium
GCCGCAACGGAAACCGTCGTTAAGGCTTCCATTTCTATACCCGTTTTATAGGTGCACTTTGCCCGTGCCGTTATATAAAGCTCATCATTGCCGTTATTTGTAAAATCAATTTCTAGTTTGTCAATGGGGATGTTGTGACAAAGGGGAATCAGCTCAGAGGTCTTTTTTCCGCCCATAATACCTGCAACTCTTGAAACCGCAAGAACATCACCCTTTTTAAGGGAAATATCAAGTATACCTTTAAGAGTTTCTTCTTTCATAACAATTGTCGCAGAAGCGGCTGCAGTCCTTTCGGTAACCGACTTTCCGCCTACGTCTACCATTACGGCTTCGCCGTCTTTATTCAGATGCGTAAAACTCATAATCCGTAGCCTCCGAGAGCTTCTGCTCTTTTTCTGAAGTCATCACTTCCGAGAATTTCCAAAAACAGCTTCACATTTTCATTGCCGAGTGCAGATTCGCTTACAATAAAATCATATTCCTCATCGCACACGTGAATAAAATCAAGATCATACATTTTTGCCGCGGAATATATGCCGAGTCCCACGTCACCGTTGCCGTTTTTAATACCCGCGGCAACAGCGGTATGGGTAAATTCTTCATTATAATAGCCTTTAAGTGAAGCCTTGTCTATTCCGTGCTTATTAAGAAGGAAATCACAGAGAATTCTCGTGCCCGAGCCGCCCTGACGGTTAATATAAGTACCCTTTACGATATCTGAAAAGTCCTTTATTCCCAGAGGATTTCCCTTCTGCACCATAAGTCCTTGAATACGCTTTACACCCTTTACGAGCTTCACACCGCCGTCGGGGAAATACTTTTTAACAAAGCTAACATTATACTCTCCCGTTTCGCTGTCAAGAAGATGTACAGCTCCGAGATGTGCGGTACCTGCTTTAAGGGCATTTACCGCTCCCATACTTCCGACATGGGTTGAAGTAAGAGAAAAGCCCGTTCCCGTTCCTTTCATAATATCTGCTATTTCATCAATTACGGGGTCGTGGCTTCCCGTTACAATAAGGGCATTTTCTATTAAACCGAGGTCTCTCAGAAGCTCAATTTCGACATTTTCTCCTGCATTTATACCTTCAAGATTCTGAGGGACTCTTAAAATTCCGTCAGCCTTCGTAAAGCTCGTGATTACACCTGCTCCTCCGCTTACGGGAACGGCAACAAAGCCTTCCCCAACCTTGCCGAGGGTAACACGGATGAATTCTTCATATTTAAGAGAGGATACCACACGTCTTCCCAGCTTTGCTCTTATTTTTTTTACGGGAAGAGTATTCTTTTCATAGTATAAGGCAACAACGTCCTTTACTATCTCATTCATTATAACAATAGCAGAAACGGGGTATCCGGGAAGACCGATTACCGGGACATTTCCCGAAGCACCGAGCACCGCAGGCTTTCCTGGCTTGACGGCAATACCGTGAACCAGCACCTGACCTGCTTCGGCAATAATATCTTTTGTATAATCATCCCTGCCTGCCGACGAGCCTGCACGAATCAGCACACCGTCACAGTCTGATATTGCCTTTCCCAGAGCACATTTCAGCAGCTCTTTTTTATCCGGCACTATGGGATAAACGATGCTTTCTGCACCGAATTCCTTTAACATACCGGAAAATACCGTCGAATTAAATTCAAGAATCTCCCCTTTTTCGGGGTTCTCCTTTGGGGATACAATTTCATCTCCGGTGGGGATAATACCGAAAACGGGCTTTTTTAATACTTGCGCTTCAATATTTCCGCCTGCAAGAAGTGCACCTGCAAGAGTGGGCGTGATTTCAGTAAACGAGGGAACAAGCATATCCCCCATACATATATCCTCGCCTATCTGCCTTACGTTCATAAAGGGACGGGCAGCGGAATATATTTTTGCAGTACCGTCATCAGAGAATATAACATCCACAACCATAATAACCGCATCCCTGTCTTCGGGAAGAGGGTCTCCCGTATCAACGGGGGTAAACATATTACTTTCAAGAATCACGGGGTTTCTTTCGTCAGCCCCTTCGGTATCCTCACTTCTTACGGCAATACCGTCCATTGAAGATGCATTATAGTGAGGTGAACAGATTTTTGCATAATGTGCCCTTGCGGTTATTCTTCCGAAGGCTTCAGCGGAAGGTATTATTTCCGTTTTATTGGTAAATCCGTTATTTCTTAAAAGTGCAAGGAATTTTTCACGTGCTTCGGTTAAGGGCATATTGTCAAGATATCTGTGCTTCATTTCGTAAAATAAACCTCCGTTTCCTCTCCCGTAAACACACCTTCACGGTTTCTGTCTATAATTATATATCCGTCGCTTTCCGACAAAAGTGAAACAAGACCCGACTTGCCGAAAAGGGGATAAATTTTTCCGTCTTTAATTTTTACGGCAACAATTTCCTCTCTGCCGTGGTTTGAGGGAATATCGGTACCGAGTACATAGTTTGCACTTTTAGGTTTTTCTGTTTTTCCCGTAATCTGATTTATAAAGGGTACAACAACTCTCAGAGCAACAAAAAAGGCTGCAGCGGGGTGTCCCGGAAGTCCGAAAACTGCCTTTTCACCGCATTTTCCGAGAATCGTAGGCTTGCCGGGTTTCATAGCAAGACCGTGAAATAAAAGACTTCCCTT
>JAZNAI010000191.1:0-9559 GCA_045586465.1 Acutalibacteraceae bacterium
AAATTCGTACAGATTACAATATATACAAAGTTTTTGTATTTACAACAGTCTTGTAAAAAATGGACTTGTTAATGTAAGTTTTGTATGGTAATATGAAAGCAGTATATGGTAAAACATTGAAATAAATATTAAACGAAAGTGAATTTTTCTATGAAAATAAAATTTCTCTCCTTACTTATATCGCTGACGGTGCTTTTTACGGCTTTTGTGCCCTTTGCAGGAGCAACGTCTCTGAGAATGAGCAGAATTATGCTTTCGACAGAGAGCTTTTCTGACCCTTCAGGGGTAATACTCGGCGTTTCATCAAAGGGTGAATGGGGCGAATATCCCGAAAATACCATTCCTGCAATTATCAAAGCATCGGAAACGGAAATTGATTTCGTTGCGGTTGACGTAAAGCGTACCCTTGACGGTCAGCTGATTCTCTTTTCCGACGACACAACTGAAAGAATGCTTGACGCTGATGAAATTTTCACCGTAGCAGATACGGATTATTCGGTGCTTTCGGCATATTTTCTTAAAAACGCCTGCGGCGGCAGTAACGAAAAGGTGACGGACGTTAAGATTCCTACCCTCAGGGAAGCCATTGACTGTGCAAGGGAAAACGATATCCCCTTAATGCTTCGCACTGACTCTGCACTTATCCCTGAAATAACCGACTTACTTAAAGAGAAAAACGCTTCTGATATGTGCGTAATTCTCACCGACGGCAAAATAAAGGAAATAAACGAAACCGTGTCGGAGCTTTCCGAAAAGCCCGTTATTGCAGGCTCAATAAAGGGTAACGTTATTTTCAATATTATGTCCTACGTAAAGGGACTTGAAAATATGAGTGCGGCGGCAGTTGAATTAAAAACGGGCAACCGCTACGGCATAAATTACTACAGAAGCCTTCTGGACGGTTACGGTGAAGCTTTAAGAATCATTGCAGACCCCACAACACCCGAGATTTCGGGCTACAGAGAGGACTGCGAGATGTACTGGGATGACCTGATTTCCCGAGGCTATTCGGTAATTATAACAGACCATGCAGAACGTTTTTCTCAGTATAAAGAAAGCTGCATTGAGGCAAGAAGCGAGCTTCAGGAGCTTTACGACAAATACGTAACAAATCACACTCTTCCCGATTTCAAGGATGAAATTCTCTCTGACCTTAAAAAGGCGTATACCGATGCGGTGGCAAGGTCTGAAGAGCTTCTCGGGGACAACTCCTCATCACTTCGTGATATGCAGGAGTGTTATTCGGGGCTTTTCAAAGCAGCAAACGACGTAAATAAGAATTTCTCCTCCCTTGAAGACGGCAGCGCAGGTACTACCGTAACACCCGTGAGAATTGCCCTTTGCGTTGCTGCGGTTGCGGTTGTTGTGATTGTGCAGATTTACTTCTTCAAAAGAAGAAAAAAGGTGGGCTAAAATATGCTTCTTAAAATTCTGACGGCTTTAATTGCCGTAGGTGTTATTGCCCTTACATACCCTTTTGTTAAGGCACAGAAGGACGGTGCCTGCCCCAAATCCCTGCTTATTAAAATGGCGGGGGCTACGGGTTATATGGCTGTGGGTGCATTATGCGTAGCCATAACGGGTGAATGCTCGGAATTTGACAAGGCAATGATGCTTGCTCTTCTTCTTTCGTGGCTGGGAGACCTGTTTTTACATCTGTGGTTTCATTTTGCCTGCACGGCTGTGGGCTTCACCTGCTTCCTTGCCTCGCATATTCTTTTCATAAGAGCATACATCACGGGCATCAGTTTCCTGACAGCTTCCGTGCCGGAAAAATTCTTTTATTCGGTTCCCGAAATTATTCTGATTGTGGTTCTTGTGGGACTTTTCATATACCTTATAGAAAAATCGGATATGAACCTGCACGGCTTTATGAGAATACCGATTATTATTTACGGTATTGTAATTCTCACAATGCTTTGCAAGGCGGCAATTCTCAGCATTGAGGCTGTAAAATTCGGAATTTCTCCCCTTGCTGCCCTATGCGGAATACTCGGTGCGCTGAGCTTTGTGGCATCGGACTTTTCGATTTCAATTCTGATGTTTGACCGCCGTCACAAAAAGAATTTCAAATTAAAGCTTTTCAATATGTATACATACTTTATTGCGGAAATACTTTTAGCTTCGCTGATTTTCTTCATATAAAAAATGTAAGTCGGGAGGGGCGACCCCTCCCCTACAGCGTAAAAAACGGGAGGAAAAATCCTCCCGTCTTTTTATTGTGCTTTTTTATTTAACATTCACGAAATCGGCAAAGATGTGCTCTGCATAAGAAATTCCGATCTCTTCCGTATAGATTCTGAGCCACTTTACCATATCGTGTACGGCACCCTCCATCATCTGCCTGAACGCCGGCTGCATTCCGCTCAATTCGGGAATGGTGTTATAATCCGTTATGGTTATAGCATCACCGTCGGCTGCCTCGTTGACCTTTGAAGGGTCAATCTTTCCGTAAGCGTAGGCTACCTTTGTGTCCTCTGCATACAGGACTGCCTCAACGGTTCCGTCCGTAAAGTCGTAATTGAAGTCATAATAGAGAACCATACCGTTTGTCTCAACAGCAAAGCCGAAGTATGCATACGGGAAGCCTAAAACATCCTCATATAAGAGTGCAAACACAAGAGAATCCATATACCCTTCTACATAGTAATATCCTTCTCCCTTTTCACCGTTTTTCTTCAGGTGTTCTGTAATATCCTTCTCAAAAACATTCTTCACATTAACACCACAGTCACAGAAATGTTCAGCATTAAAATTATGAATATGCTCAAAGCTTTCTTTCAAACCGCATTTGGGGCAAGTCTTTGTATTCTCCAGGTAGTTATATTCCCAGGAGTGAGAGATTTCTGCAGTCATTTCTTCACCGCAAACCATACAATTGCCTTTACCTGTACATCCGATATTGTAGGGAGGAGAATGTGCCAGCTTTTTAAAAGGAAGACTAACCTCCTTGCCCGTTACGGCACATTTTGCATTAATGAAGCCTTCCACGGCGCAGGTTGAATCCTTGACCTCCGTAATTTCAAAGGAATAGCTTTGCTTCTCTTCAAGTCCTACTGCAGTACGAAGAGCAAAACGGGCATCAGAGGCACCGATAGCACCGTCAAAATCACAGTCACCGTAAACAAGTCCTTGGCGAAGAATAGCTGCATCAAGACCTACTGCTGTGCGGAGAATAAATCTTGCATCATCGGCGGTAACCTTACCATCAAGGGTTACGTCACCGAGAGGCTTCATAACGGGAGAATCCGTCTCCGCTGCGTTGGCAGTTATACAGAGGCTTAAAACCAACAGAATTGAAAGTAAAACAGAAAGTATTTTCATAATATTTTCTCCTTTCTATAAAAATTCTTCCGACATAATAATAGCAAAAAATTAAGAAAAAGTAAACATTCTGCGACAAAAAACGAAACAACGGGAATAATTACCACACAAAAAGGGGACTGTGAAAACACAGCCCCTTGTCAATTATTTAATCAGAATATTGAAATTATAGAAATTGCTTCGTTTAACAAGCTCGTCGTTTACGTAATCCACACCGAATTCCTCAAATACCGTATCACGCTCGGAGAAGAGGTTTGTGCCGATTCCCAGTCTGTCACCCTCAATTTCACAGCCGATAGATGCTAAAATTGTGGGGAACATATCAAATACCGCCCAGTCACGGGAGAAGCGTCTTTCCTCGGGCAGCTCACCGAGGTCATTTGCAGGATTGATTATAAGATTATAGCAGGAGCGGTGGTATTTCTTGATTCCCTCAAGGCTTTCAATGAATTTCTTAGCCATTGTAAGGTGGTCGCCGATAACAACGATTGTGGTATTTTCATAGAAGGGCTGAGCCTGAATCCAACGGATAAATTCCACAGTCTGCTCCTGAGAATATCTGACGGCATTTGCATACTTGCTGTCATAGGGCTTGGGAGCGTCGGGACTTAAATATCCCTCGGGAGTGTGTGTATCTGCGGTTTCCATCATAAGGTGGAAGGGCTTGCCTGTTTCGTAAAGGCGTGTAAGCTCATCCTTTGCGTATTCGTAGAGCTTATCATCCTCATAGCCCCAGAAGACCTTATAATTCTCGGGAACGTAGCCTCTTTTCTTTACTTCCTTATGGTCGATTATTGTGTAATCGCCGTGGGATTGGAAATAATAGGTAAGACCGCCGAAATCGGCATTTGCACCGAACATAACAGTCTGCTCATAGCCCTGTGCTTTAAGAATATCACCGATAGCGGTAGCACCGGGCAGGAAGTTTTCCGCATCGCCGTACTGATTCTGCTTATCGGGCACCTTCATAGGAAGACCCGTACCCATATTTACCATTGAAGCAACGGACCAGCCGGCACCCGTGGACTCCTGAAAGCCTCCGGGAAGCTTTTTGTCGTGGGAGAAGCTGACACCCTCCTTAAGAAGGTCATAAAGATGGGGAATCAGGTTATCCTCACAAAAGCCGCCGAGCTCCTTTGAAAGGAAGGTGTTTTCCATACTTTCAAGGTAGATATGTATAAGATTTCTCTTCTTTTTGGGGAAGGTGATTTTCACCGTCGAGGGGTCTGCGAAGTTGTCTTCAATAAAGGTTGAAGCGGTAAGGTAGGAATGGTAAAGGTCAACCAGCTGAAACTCCTGAATACCGAAGCCACAGCCGCCTATAAGTATTGAAAGAGCAATTACCATAGAGGCTGTGCGCATAGCAATACGGGGGAAGACGGTTACTGCCTTTTCTTTTAATGTGAGAACAAGCTTTTTGTCGGTTGAGGTAAGGATGATGAATATTGCGGTAAAGAGTGCCGTTACAAGCACAACATTTTCAACACCCGAAATATAAACGCTGGCATCCGTGCCCTCTGTGGGGGAATTGAGGTTTATAAGAATCTGATCGGGAGTAAGGTCTCCGAAAAAGTCCTTGCCCCATACTGTGCCCGTAAGAGCGGCTGTGCCGATGCAGAAGAAGACAGAGGACAGCACCTTTACGGCACGGTTGCCGTGCTTCATCTTTACGGGCTCATCCTCTCCGAGAGAGTATTTCTGACAAAGGGTATTAAGGAGAAAATACACCGCACCCGTAAGGAAGCAGAAGCTTATTGTATTAAAAACGTAAGCACCCTCGTGAGCCGTACCCGAATATACGTTTTCAATCTTAAAAATGTATTTCATCACACCGAAGTGGAAAAGAAGCACAAGTATGGTGTCACGGAAAAGCGTGTGAATCACCTTCCCTGCCTTTTTCTCCTTGAGATTAAGCATAACGTCGGCAACAGCAACAATAACAGCTATACCGATACAAAAACCAATTATCATTTTTATTTCCTCTTTTGATTCAATTAATTCGGGATGATTATACTATAAAAAATCTGCAAATACAAGTATGGGGAAAGTCATATGTAAAAATTAATAAATATTGTGTAATAATTTGCAGACGGACAGGGCAACTCCGCCTCTACCCTGAAAAAGAAGATTAAAGTGTAGGGGAGGGGTCTCCCCTCCCGTTCAAACGGGTTCTGACTTTTTGTAACTTAAAGATACAGAAGTTATGATGCGGGCGGGGAAACCCCGCCCCTACGATATAAAATCAGGGGAATTTTTGCGCAAAAAAAAGGAAGGCTTGCACCTTCCTTTTCTTCATTTTCAGTTCATTGCCCTCTCGTATACCTCGTGGAATGCCTTGCAGGCGGCATCAAAGGCGTCACGGTTGGTGGGATATTCGAATTCCTCCTTGACGGATTCTGTGCCTCCCGTAAGCTCCAGGTCCTTAAGTCCGTCAAACACCTTGAGGTGGGGCTCAAGTGTCAGGAAGTGCTTGCCCTCTGCCTTGTTAAAGCGGCGTATAAGCTCCTCGATATTGCCGTCACCCTTACCGCAGGGCACTACAAAGCCGTCGGACATACGGCAGTCCTTAACATGCATATATTCGATGTAGTTTTTGAGCTTTTCGAATGCAGGAAGAATTTCTACCTTGCACTGAATGAAGTTTGCAGGGTCAAAGATACCCTTTATCTTACCCTCGAAGGTTGTAAGAATATCAAGACATCTTACGTCATTATCACCGAAAATACCCTTTTCGTTTTCGTGACAGCACCAGATATTGCCGCTTCTTGCGTAGTCCGCCATTTTTTCAAGACGCTCGAAAACCTCATCACGATAGGAATCGTAATCCTCGTTTTCGTCAATATAAAAGCTGAACATTCTGATGTTTTCCGTGCCGAGAATTGCGGCATTTTCAACACACTGCTTGAAGGAATCGAAGTGTGCCTCAAAGGGGTCCTTTATGTTGATTTTTCCGAAATGGGAGCCGACTGATGAAACACCGATGCCGTGCTCGTCAAGAATTTTCTTTACTTCCCTTACCTGAGCGGCAGAAAAGGTTGAAATATTACCCTCGTCAAGACCTCTGGGCTCAATATGGGTAATTCCGTTTGCCTTAAGAGCCTCTATCTGATGAAGGAGTCCTCCGCCCGCCTCGTCAGCAAAAGCGGAAAAAATAAATTCTGCCATTTAATTATTCTCCTTTGATAAGCGATTTATAAAGCTTGATGTATTCGTTTGCGCTTCTGCCCCAGGAATAGTCGCACTCCATAGCACGCTTTCTGAGAATTGCCCAGCCTTCCTTATCGTTATAGCCTTCAAGGGCACGTCTTATGGTGTGGAGCATATCGTGTGCGTTGTAGTCTTCAAATACGAAGCCGTTACCCTCGTTGTCGCCGGAATCCTGAACGGAGTCACGAAGACCGCCCGTAGCACGTACAACGGGAATTGAGCCGTAACGGAGAGCAAACATCTGGGAAAGACCGCAGGGCTCACTCTGTGAGGGCATAAGGAAAATGTCACTGCCGCCGTAGATTTTACTTGCAAGTGTGGGCACGAAGCCGATTTTGACTGCCAGCTTTTCGGGATACTTCCAGGCAAGCTCCGTAAAGAAGGTCTCATACTGCCAGTCGCCGGAGCCGAGAACCACTACCTGCACATCGCTTGTGGCAATAAGCTCCTCAAGCACACGCTGAACAAGGTCAAGTCCCTTATGTGAAACAAGACGGGTTACCATACCGATAAGGGGTGTGTCGGGCTTTACGGGAAGTCCCATAGTCTTCTGAAGGTCCTCCTTACAAAGAGCCTTGCCCGAAACGTCCTCAGAGGAAAAATTCTTAATAAGGTTCTTATCTCCGCCGGGGTCGTTTGAAACGGTGTCAATACCGTTTAAGATGCCGTGAATCTTCCAGCTTCTTGCCGCAAGGATATTATCAAGACCGTGTGAATAATAGGGGTCAAGGATTTCCTTTGCGTAAGAGGGACTGACTGTCGTAACGGCATTTGCACATTCGATTGCACCCTTCATAAGATTGATGCAGTCGTCGTTATGAAGAAGAGAAGCATATTCGTGGGGTATGCCTATAACATCCTCAAGGATTTCTTCACCGAATTTACCCTGATACTGAATGTTGTGAATGGTAAATGCAGTCTTTATGTTTTCAAAGCCGGGCTTGTTTCCGTAATAAAGGGAATAAAAAACGGGCACAAGGGCTGTCTGCCAGTCGTTACAGTTGATAACGTCGGGTTTGAAATCAATGTAGGGAATCATTTCAAGGACTGCACGGGAGAAGAATGCGAATCTCTCGGCATCATCATAATGACCGTAAATGCCCTGACGCTTGAAATAATACTGATTATCAAGGAAATAGTAGATAACACCGTTATACTTTGCCTCAAAAATACCGCAGTACTGACGTCTCCAGGCAACGGGGACGGTGATGTGTGTTATAAACTTCATTTCACTCTTGAACTTATCGGGGATACCCTCATAAAGGGGCATTACAACTCTGCAGCCGATAAGTCTTTTTCTGAGGGCTGCGGGAAGGCTTCCCGCAACGTCTCCGAGGCCGCCCGATGCAATAAAGGGCTTGGCTTCGCTTACAGCATATAAAACTTTCATAATTTACTCCTTTTGCTTACGGATTATCAGATATGGATATTCTTTCCGATGTAAACGGGGTAAGAATCGGCACCCGAGAGATTCTTTCCGCTTCTTACAGTCACAGCCTTATCGGCAATGCAGTAATTTACGGATGCATCCTCTGCAATAAAGCCATGGGGCATAAGAATTGAATTCTTGACGATTGCACCCTTTTCAACACGGCAGTCTCTGAAGATAATGCAGTTTTCAACCTCACCGCTGATGATACAGCCGTCTGCAACAAGAGAATTCTTAACGTCGCATTCGGGAGCATATACTGTGGGCATATCGTCGTAAACCTTTGTGTAAACAGGTCTTTCACGGCTGAAGAGTGCACGGTAATTCTTTGAATCGAGAAGTGAGAAGTTGGCATCAAAGTAGCCGCTGAGAGAGTCAATTACCTTACAGAAGCCCTTTACCTCATAAGCGCCTACGGAGAGCTTCTTGAGATTCTTCATAATGATGTCCTTTTCAAAGGAAACAAGACCCTTTGCATAGGATACGGAAACAAGGCTTTCGAGAAGTGATTTCTTGATGATTATAGCCTTTAATGCAAAGTCCGTTATCTTACCCTCACCCGTACCGAGTGACATTTTTGTGATTTTTCCGTCCTCTATCTTATCAAGCACGGGATTGTCCTTAATAGCGGGAGTCTTGCCGTGCATATAAAGCTGTGTCATATCGCAGCCGCTTTTTTCGTGGTAGTCGAAAATCTCATTAAGGTCAAGATTTGCAACGTAGGTGCAGTCCGTCATAAACACATATTCCTTGTTTGACTTTTCAAGGAAATGAAGAATGTTCTTAAGTGCGCCGATTCTTGAAGCGTTGTAGTTTTCAACAGCCTCGGCATTGAAGGGGGGAAGGAAATAAATTCCGTCGTTCTTTCTTGAAAGATCCCAGCTCTTACCTGTGCCGATGTGGTCCATAAGAGACTGATAGTTATTGTTTGTAACAACGCCCACCTTTGTGATGCCTGCGTTTACCATATTTGAAAGAACAAAGTCAACAAGACGGTAAGCACCGCCGAAGGGTACGGATGCCATTGAACGCACGCCCGTAACTTCGCTTATTACGTCATCGTCTGTATTTGCAAAAATTAAACCGAGTACATCTTTTCCGTTCATCTTACTTCGCCCTCCTTAACGTTTTCGTCAACCATAAGATTTGCTGAAATGCTTGCCTTTCTGCCGATTGTTATATCGGAGCCGATAACCGTAACGCCCCACTTTTCAAGGTCCTTGATTTCCTCGGGAGCTTCACCTACGGAGGCATTTTCTTCAATAACGGCATTTTCCGCTACCATAGCATATTTTACCTTGGCACCCTTTTTGTTGACGGCACCGGGCATAACGATTGAGTATTCAACGCTTGCGCCCTTTTCAACGGTAACATTAGAGAAAAGAACGGAGAAATCAACCTTACCGTCAATTACGCAGCCGCCGGATACCATTGAATTCTGAACATCGGAATCCTTTGATGCGAAATGAGGAGCAAGAGCCGAGTTCTTACAGTAAATGGGCCAGTCCGTATCGCTTAAATCAATATTGATTCTGGGATTGAGAAGGTCAAGGTTTGCTTCCCAGAGACTGTCTATGGTGCCGACATCCTTCCAGTAGC
>JAZNAI010000192.1:0-27923 GCA_045586465.1 Acutalibacteraceae bacterium
ATAAAGTTATGGTCAACAAAGCTCTCACCCGTAAGCTCTTTTTCAACACGGGAGGTAAAGAAGCTGTCGCAAAGCCAGCCTGCTCTTTCTCGTGAGGGGCAGTCCATGAAGATATCCGTTGAATTCTGACGGAAGGTTTCAACTGCAGCGTCATAAATCTTCTGCAAATTCTCTGTGGGCATATTTTTTGTGTTTATCACAAGATTTTCGGGGTAGCATTCCTCATAAAGGGATACGTTCGTAACGAGTGTGGGTGCATACATTGAGATAATCTGGATATAACGGAAGGTGTAGGGCTCGAAGGATACGATATCGTAGGTTCTTCCGCCCTGGATTGCCCACTTTATAACGTTTTGGCAGGCATCCTTACCGGGGTCGGGGCATTTTCCGTCGGGAAGAATCTCATTGAAAACGGCATAAATTACGGTATCGTGCTCGGCTGTAAGTGAAAGACGGATATATCCCGTGTTGTTTCTGCCCATATCATAAATACAACAGCAGTTGATTCCCAGGGAGACGCTTTCCATTCCGTAGCCGCCGTCCTCCATAATCTGGGTTTTATAGGCATAAAGCTCGTTTACGGGAGAGGTATCGAGCTCTTTTTCTGGGAAGCCCTTAAGCTCATCACAGATTCCGGTAAGGCTTCTGTCCTTGAAATGTCTTCTGTCCTTGTCGGGAATAAGAATACCCTTTGAAACAATCTCCTTAACCTTTCTTTCCGTGTAGAGGCAGAAGGGGAGATTTCTGTCAATGAAAGTCTTTTCCTCTGTGGGGACAATTTCAACCGGCTGGAGATGAGTGTCGGGGTCGGTCATAAAGAGGTCATAATAAGCGTCGAGTATGTAAGCCTCGGTAAAGGGACGCTGGAAGGAATAGCGGGGTGTTTTACTGATACGTGATGCATATCGTGAAGCCTCGAATTCCTTTTCGCTGCCCGTTGCATATAAAACTTCCCCGTTTCTTGTGATTTCGGCTGCCAGGAAGGAGGGCTTGTCAAGAAGATAAAAGCTGTTTACGTTGTAGCCTGCCGCAATAATTGAAATTACTGTTTTTTTGTCGGAAAGCTCCGTTTTTAAGGTGTAGTCGCTTACCCTGTAAAAGCCGTGTCCTGCTCTTGCGGGGCCTGCTGCATAAAATACACCGTCAATAAAAATCTGATATCTCGAGTGTGATGCAATGCTTAAGGTTATTTCCTCGTTGCCCTCAATTACCGCTCTGAAAACAAGGGAGAGATTTTTTGTGTGCTCCTGTCCCTTTTCCCATACGGGGACGGCTTTTCTGAATTTATATTCCTTTGATAAACCTTTGATTGACATAATTATTCCTCCAACAGCCTGAGTAAGTTTATTCTGAATATCCTGTCGTTTTCGGAAGAGCGCTTAGGGGGACCCTTGGTTCTTCCTCCCGAAAGACGTATTTTCTTATTAACAAATCTTGAATAGAGCAAATTTTCGATATTTTCATTGTTGAAAATCAGCCCGTTCTGATTGATAGCTTTGCCGCCTTTCCCGAGTATCAGCGCAGCAAGTCCGTAGTCCTGTGTTACCACGACATCACCCCGTGATACGATATTTGCAATCTTAAGGTCAGCGGAATCTGCTCCCTTATCAACCACAATTGTTTCGGCTGTGTCACGCACAATGAAATGTGCGTTATCGCAGACGATGGTACAGGGAATGCTTCTTTCCCTTGCAAGCTGAAGCGTGATATCCGTAACGGGACAGGCATCGGCATCAATGATTATTTTCATAGAATCACCGAGGTATATTTTATCTCAATGAAAGAATGTTTTCAAGGGTAAATTGATATTTAATGGGTATAAAAGGCAGGAGGCTCGGAGCGTGGCTTGTTTGACTGACTCAATACGCTGTCGGAAAGAATGACAGAGCGGACTATACTTTCCTTTCCGTACTTATCCCGTATTTTGTCAACCGTCAGCTCAAGGCTTTCTTTTTTGCCTTCCTTCACCTCGTCAATGAACATTGTTGTCTGCCTCGGTGAGGTGTCGGGAATCAGGTCAATTGCCCGTATTCCGATGCTTCTTAAGGGGTAGGAGTCGTACATTTTCAGAAGCTCCAGTCCCTCTTTACAGATGTTTTCAGAGATGTTTGTGGGAAATTTAAGCTTTTTTTGTCTTTCAAGTGTTATAAGTCCCGATGTTCTTATGTGAAGCTGAACGCCCG
Source organism: Acutalibacteraceae bacterium (assembly GCA_045586465.1). Taxonomy (GTDB): domain Bacteria; phylum Bacillota; class Clostridia; order Oscillospirales; family Acutalibacteraceae; genus RUG806. The sequence goes on from JAZNAI010000192.1 coordinate 2,184, forward strand.
TACACAAAAGGGAGTGGCTTCTCAGTCTTTTTGCCACGCTTTCGGAGAGAATGTAGAGTAAAATTTTTGCATCTTCAAAATTTTTAAGGTCTCTGGGCGGTGTTGTGGAGTTTCCGATGCTTTTTATCGGAAGAGCTTCTTCAATGTTCATCACGGGAGCTGTATCCATTCCCATTGCATAAATATACAGTCTTTCGCCGTTTTTGCCGAATATCTGAATAAGCCTTTCACGGCCCAGCTTTACTGCGTCCTCCACGGTATAAATGCAACGTCTGTTAAGCTCTCTTACGGTTGACGGACCCACGAAGAGCAGGTCTCCCACGGGTGCCTTCCACACGATTTCCCGAAAATTTTCGGGAGTAATAACAGTTACGGCATCGGGCTTTTTGTAGTCGCTTCCGAATTTTGCAAACACCTTATTAAAGGAAACACCTATGGAAACGGTAAGACCGAGCTCTGTTTTAATCCGATGTCTTATCTCTTCGGCAATTACCTCTCCGGAACCGAAAAGCTCCGTACTGCCCGTAACATCAAGCCAGGCTTCGTCGGGACCGAAGGCCTCAACAAGGTCTGTATATTCGCAGTAAATCTCTCTTGCCCTGTTACAGTATTTCTGATAAAGAGGGAAGTTCGGGGGAAGTATTTTAAGTGACGGACACTTTCTTTGTGCCTGCCACAGCGGCTCACCCGTTTTTACACCGTATTTTTTTGCAATTTCGTTTTTGGCTAAAATTATGCCGTGCCTTTTTTCGGGATCGCCGCCTACCGCAATGGGAATTTCCTTATACTCGGGGTGGTTTATGCTCTCGATTGAAGCGTAGCAGTTATTAAGGTCAGAATGTAAAATTATGCGCATAAAATACATCTCCTGAAATTGAAGCGAACAAATGTTCGGTAGTTTAAGTGTATTATAACAGAGAAATTTGCGCTTGTAAACAGGAAATTTCTGTTTTCTCATAGCTGTCCCGTGAATGGGACATTGGCAGGTTCAGCAGAAAAATCACATATAATATTATTTATTATTTGTATTTTTTCCTTGATTTTTACTCCTCGCAGGTATATACTAATAAAAAATATAAAGAGAGGATGAAGGGTATGACAAAAAAAGAAATTGCATTTAAGGCGGCAGAGGAGCTTAAAAAGCTCTACCCCGAAGCAATATGCTCTCTTGATGCGGCTGACCCCTTTCAGCTTCTCGTTGCCACAAGACTTTCCGCACAGTGCACGGATGCAAGGGTAAATCTCGTGACCCCTGCGCTGTTTTCAAGGTACCCGACAATTGAAGCTTTTGCTGAGGCTGAGGTAAAGGATGTTGAGGAGCTTATTCACTCCTGCGGATTCTTCCGTCAGAAGGCAAAGGATATTGTGGGTATGGCAAAGGACGTGCTGAGCCGTTTCGGTGGCAGAGTGCCCGACACGATAGAGGAGCTGACAACTCTTCCCGGTGTGGGAAGAAAAACCGCAAATCTCATTGTCGGCGATGTGTACGGCAAGCCTGCGGTTGTGGCAGACACACATCTTATAAGAATTTCAAACAGACTGGGACTTGTTGAGACAAAGGACCCCCTGAAGGTGGAGCTTGCACTGAAAAAGCTGCTCAGGCCTGAGGAGAGCAACGATTTCTGTCACCGTGCGGTGCTTCACGGAAGAGCACTGTGCGATGCAAGACGTCCCCTTTGCGGAGACTGTCCTCTGAATACGTTCTGTAAATTCTCAAAAGAACAATAACATAGATATGTCACCAAGCGGTGGCGCGAAAGGAAGAATCAGATGTCATTTCTCAAAAAAATCTTCGGCGACTATTCATCAAGAGAGGTAAAGAAGGTACGTGCGGTTGCAGATAAGGTGCTTGCTCTCGAAGAAGAATATTCCGCTCTTACGGATGAACAGTTAAAGGCAAAAACTCCCTATTTCAAGGAGAGACTGGAAAAGGGAGAAAGTCTTGACGATTTCCTCCCCGAGGCATTTGCCGCCTGCCGTGAGGCATCCTGGCGTGTTCTCAAAATGAAGCATTTCCCCGTACAGGTCATAGGCGGTATTGTCCTTCATCAGGGCAGAATTGCCGAAATGAGAACGGGTGAAGGTAAAACGCTTGTTGCAACGCTCCCTGCTTACCTTAACGCACTTACGGGCAAGGGTGTTCACGTTGTAACCGTAAACGAATACCTTGCACGCCGTGACTCCGAATGGATGGGTAAGGTTTTCCGCTTTATGGGACTTTCCGTCGGTCTCGTTTACAATATGCAGGCTCCCGATGAGAAGAAGGCTGCATATCTCTGTGATATCACCTACGGTACAAGTACTGAAATGGGCTTCGACTATCTGCGTGATAATATGGCGCTCTACAGAGAGCAGAAGTCTCAGAGAGGCCATATCTTCGCAATTGTCGACGAGGTTGACTCCATTCTTATTGACGAAGCAAGAACCCCCCTTATTATTTCGGGTGCCGGCAGCGTTTCCTCCGACGAATATCAGAGAGCAGACGACTTTGCAAAGAAGCTCTCCGTTCACAGAATCACCGATGTTCAGTCAAGAACAAGCCTTGACGATATTGCAGGTGAATTTGATTACATCGTTGACGAAAAAGCAAGAACCGCTACCCTTACAAAGAACGGTATCAGAAAGGCTGAGGGACATTTCGGTGTCGAAAACCTTATGGATGCCGAAAATATGCAGCTTCTCCACCACATCAATCAGGCCATCAAGGCAAGAGGTGTTATGCAGCGTGACGTAAACTACGTTGTGGTTGACGGTCAGGTGCTTATTGTTGATGAATTCACGGGTCGAGTAATGCACGGCAGACGCTACAGCGAGGGACTTCATCAGGCTATTGAAGTAAAGGAAGGCGTAAAGCTCGGCAAGGAAAACAAGACCCTTGCAACCGTAACCCTTCAGAACTATTTCCGTCTTTACAAGAAGCTTTCGGGTATGACAGGTACTGCTATGACGGAAAGTGAGGAATTCAAGGAGATTTATGCTCTTGATATTGTTGAAATCCCCACAAACAAGCCCATGATAAGAAAAGACCATCCCGACGTTATGTACCTTAACGAGCAGAAGAAGTTTGCCGCCGTTATTGAGCAGATTAAGGAATGCCACGCCAAGGGACAGCCCGTGCTTGTAGGTACCGTCAGCATCGATAAGTCCGAGGCTCTTTCCTCTGCGCTTAAAAGAAACGGAATCAAGCACGAGGTGCTCAATGCAAAGCAGCACGCAAGAGAGGCTGAAATCGTTGCTCAGGCAGGTAAGCCCGGTGCAGTTACGATTGCTACCAATATGGCAGGCCGAGGTACGGATATTATCCTCGGCGGTAATGCCGAGCATATGGCAAAGAACGAAATGAAGAAAATGGGCTTTATTGACGAGCTCATTTCGGAGGCTACGGGCTTCTCAGATACCGATAACGAAGAAATCCTTGAAGCAAGAAGAGTATTCTCCGAGCTTCAGGCAAAATATTCACAGGAGCTGAAAGCTGATGCCGAAAAGGTAAGAGCCGCAGGCGGTCTCTTTATCATCGGTACCGTACGCCACGAGGCAAGACGAATCGACAACCAGTTAAGAGGACGTGCAGGACGTCAGGGTGACCCCGGTGAAAGCCGCTTCTACCTTGCAGCGGACGATGATCTTTTAAGAGTTTTCGGCGGCGACAGATTCGAAAGAATTATGAGAATGTTCCGTGACGAAAACCTTGCTCTTGAAGCAAATATGTTCTCTTCTGCAATTGAAAATGCTCAGAAGCGTGTTGAATCGAATCACTTTGCCGCACGTAAGCATACAATAAGCTACGACGACGTTATCAACAAGCAGAGAGCTCTTATATACGAGCAGCGTGACCGTGTTCTTGACGGTGAGGATATGGATGCTACAATCCGCAAGATGATAAAGGAAAGCATCAGCGATAACGTTGACCTTTTCTGTTCGGATTCCGTATCAGCCGACAAGTGGAATACCGTCGGTCTTGTTTCCAAGTACTCCTGGCTTCTTGAAGGCAAGGGACTTTCGGATTTCGACAGCGCATCGGACATCAAGGAGCATCTTGTATCTCTTTGTGAAGCACGTCTTGAGGAGCTGACGGCTGAGCACGGTGAGGACGTTGTGAAGCAGCTTCAGCAGTATGCACTTCTCAGAAACGTTGATATGAAGTGGATTGATCACATTGACGCTATGGATCAGCTTAAGCGCGGTATTTCTCTTCGTGCTTATGCAAATCAGGATCCCGTTGTTGCCTTCAGACAGATGACCTACGATATGTTTGACGAAATGTCCGCCTCCATCCGTGAGGATACAGTTCAGATGCTCTTCACAAGAAGAGTGCGCTCCGAAGAGGACGTAAAGCGTCAGCAGGTAATCAAGGTTACCTCATCCTCGGGCGGCGGTGATGCAGAGGAAAAGAAAAAGCCCGTAACAAAGGGTGCAAAGGTCGGCAGAAACGATCCCTGTCCCTGCGGAAGCGGTAAGAAATACAAGCATTGCTGCGGAAGATAATTTTTAATCGGAAGTGATTTCTTTGACAGATAATTTTTCTCCTTACGGCAATTCCCCCGAACGGGAGGAGTCTCGGGAAAATAATGCTGATATACCCCCTTTCCGCAAAAGCGGGGAGGGGAATGCCCGTGAAGAGGGGTCCTTCGGAAACGGATATCCTTACGGTAATCAGTACCCCTACGGCGGTCAGCCCCCTTACGGTAATCAGCCTCCTTACGGCGGTTACCCTTACGGAAAAAAGCCGTCCCTCGGGGATAAAATTTCCGCTTTTATAAAAAAGCTTTCTGCATTTTTCTCCGATAAAAAGGTGCTGACACTGTCACTCTCTGCAATTGCAGCGGCAGGTGCGGTTATACTTTTTGAAATTTTCGGTACCGTTTTCGGTACTGTGCTCGGTTCAAACAGAACGCTTTATAATCTTTATACCCAAAACCCGACGGCAGAGGCTGTTTTCGGTATGATATATACGCTTCTCGGTGTTGCGTTGCCGTTTTTCTTGGCTTACGTTTTTCTGAAAAAAACAACGGGCATCACCCTTCCCCTCGGTGCACCCCGTAAGGACTCGGGTATCGCTTTTCTTATCCCTGCAGGACTTGGTATATGCTACATCGGAAACGTTGCGGTATCATATATGATGACGTTCTTTTCATCCTTCGGAATAAGCTCGTATTCTTACGATATGGCGCTTTCTCAGCAGGACCCTCTTCCCGAAAATGTTTTCGGTGCTTTATGCACCGTTATGTATATGGCGGTTTTTCCCGCAGTTTTCGAGGAGTTTGCCTTCAGGGGTGTTATAATGCAGCCTTTGCGTAAGTACGGCGACTGGTTTGCAATTATAATCTCGGGTGTTATGTTCGGTCTTGTACACGGAAATCTTATGCAGATGCCCTTTGCGATTATTGCAGGTGTGGCACTCGGCTATGCCGCAATTGTAACGGATTCTCTGTGGACCGGTATCATAATACACTTTCTCAATAATTTCCTGTCCGTTATATTCTCCTGGGCAAGAACGGGACTTTCGGACGGAACAAATCTTGTTTTCTCGGCACTGTTCACCTACGGAATAATTCTTATCGGTGTTGTGGCACTTGCGGGATATTCATGGAAAAATCCCCATATGATGAAGCTTTATCCCTCAAGGGTGAACGTAAAGAAAGGTAAGGCTGCGGCGGTATATTTTCTTATGCCCGCTATGCTTGTTGCCCTTCTTCTTATGCTCAAAAATATTTTATCGGATATAACCGTGGGGTAACTATGGAAGAAATAACCTCAAGAAACAATCCTGCCGTAAAGGCGGCGGCCGCTCTTAAGGAGCTTCGGGAGCGCAAAAGCACGGGACTTTTCCTGCTTGAAGGCGCCCGTCTTTGTAAGGATGCCGCTTTGAACGGTGTTACAATAAAACAGTTTTTTGTAACGGAAAGGGCAAAGGAAAAATACCTTCCCGAATATGAGCTTCTCTCCGGGAAATCGGAAAAATCATTCCTTATTCCCGAAAGTGTGGCAGAGAAGCTTGCCGATACCAAAAATTCTCAGGGCTTTTTTGCCGTGTGCAGACAGCCTGATGTGTCCCGTGAAATAAACAGCGGCGGAATGTATGTTTTTACGGATAACGTACAGAATCCCGACAATATGGGAGCAATTGTCCGCACGGCAGAGGCAATGGGGGCAGACGGAATTATAGTAAATTCCGGCTGTGATATTTATTCTCCCAAGGCTCTGCGTGCATCAATGGGGGCGCTTCTGCGCTTTCCCGTGATAAGAACGGACAGTCCCGATGCTATTCTTACGGAATGTAAAAGCAACAATATGAAAATATTCGCAAGTGTCGTTGATGCTTCGGCTGAGGACGTTACTGCGGTCTCCAAGGACGGAGGCTGTGTGCTGATAATCGGTAACGAGGGCAACGGCATCAGCGAAGAAACGCTTTCACTTTCAACTCACAGAATAACCATCCCTATGAAGGGCAAGGCAGAATCCCTCAACGCTTCGGCGGCGGCTACCGTGCTTATATGGGAGTTTATGAAGGATAGGTGAGGGAATGTATAAAAGAATACACTACGTTATGTGGTATCAGGGACTTTTCGGAAACAGCAAAAGAGCAAAAAAGGCCCTTGAGCACTACGGCGGCTTTGAAAAGCTTTACGAGGTCGTGACAAAGGACGGGGATGCGGACGGACTTCTCAGGGGCTTCACGAGAGAAAGACTTTCCTCCTTCAGCCTTTTTGATGCCTTTGATGCTATTGAAACCGCAAAGGATTTAGGCGGAGATGCAATTACCTTTGAATCTCCCTTGTATCCTCAGAGGCTCCTTGAAATCGATGATTATCCTCTTGTGCTTTTTTATCAGGGCGATAAAGAGGTGCTGAGAGAAAAATTCAAGGTTGCAATGGTAGGCTCAAGAAAGGCTCCCGATGAAGCACTTGCCCTTTCATACTCTGCCGCATATAACCTTGCAAAAACGGGGGCTGTTATTGTCAGCGGTGCGGCTTTGGGTGTTGATACTGCCGCACACAAGGGCGCAATTGCCGCAGGCGGTGCTACCGTGGGAGTGCTGGGCTGCGGTCTCGGAAACGAATATATGAACCGTCTGGGAGATTTTTACAAGGAAGTCTGCAGAAACGGTGTTTATATAACGGAGATGCTTCCGGGAACAGAGCCTTCAAGGTTTACCTTCCCCGAAAGAAACCGTATTATATCGGGAATGAGCGATGCTGTGCTTGTAACCTATGCAGGTGAAAAAAGCGGTTCGCTTATAACCGCCGGAACAGCTAAAAAGCAGAAACGCCGTGTCTATGCTATGTCTGAAAAGCTTTTTTCATCGGACGGCTGTAAAAAGCTTCTTTCCGAGGGGGCATATATCTTCAACAATTCGGGAGATATTGCATATCCTCTGAGCCGGGAGCTCGGCAATCTCTTCAACGAAGGCTACTGTAACAGACCCGTTGAAGCGGATAACGTGCCGAAGGAAGCGTACACTCTTAAAAAGGCCGAGGCGCCGCAGGAAGAGGAAATCCCAGTAAAGGCAGAGCCTGCCGCCAAAAAAACGAAGCAAAAGGAAAAGACTCCTCCCGTAAAGGAAGAGAAAACCGTAAAGGATGTTCCCGACTTTGTAGGCGAGGATGCCCAAAAAATTTACTCCGTGCTTCTTAATGGCAAAACGGATGTAAATAACCTTGTTGATATTACGGGACTTCCCGTAAGAGCAGTTCTGACGGCTGTTTCCGAGCTTGAGATTTTCGGTCTTATAAGAAATCTGCCCGGAGCGGTTGTTGAAGCAATCTGATAAGCTGATAAGTAATTTTTTCCAAAGGAAGATTAATATATATGTCAAAACTTGTTATTGTTGAGTCGCCTGCAAAGGCAAAAACCATTAAAAAATATCTCGGACCCGGCTTTGAGGTAAAGGCGTCAATGGGTCACATCAGAGATTTGCATGCAAATAAGCTGAGCGTTGACGTCAGCCGTGATTTTGAGCCTGATTACACCATCATCAAAGGAAAGGAGAAGCTTATAGAGGAGCTCAGTGCCCTTGCAAAGAAAAGCGAGGAAGTTTATCTCGCAACTGACCCTGACCGTGAGGGTGAAGCCATTTCCTGGCATCTTGCAACACTTTTAGGGCTTGATACAAATAAGCTTAACCGTGTAAAGTTCAATGAAATCAACAAAAAGAGCGTCGAAAACGGAATAAATAATCCTTCTAAAATCGATCTTGACCTTGTAAATGCACAGCAGGCAAGAAGAATTCTCGACCGTCTTGTAGGCTACAGACTTTCTCCCTTTATTTCACAGAAGATAAGAAGAGGTCTGTCGGCAGGCCGTGTACAGAGTGTTGCTCTCCGCCTTATTGTAGACAGAGAAGAGGAAATCAAAAAGTTTGTTCCCGAGGAATACTGGTCAATTGATGCGCTTCTTCAGGCTCCTCCCTCAAAGAAGAGCTTCAAGGCAGGCTTCTGGGGTGATGAAACGGGTAAAATAAAGCTTTCCGACAAAGCGGATACAGATAAGATTCTCAGGAAGCTTGACGGTGCCGTGTTTACTGTAGGCAAGGTCAAAAAGGGCATCAGAAAGAAGCAGCCCTCACCTCCCTTTATTACGTCAACTCTTCAGCAGGAGGCTTCAAAGAGACTGGGCTTTACCGCAAAGAGAACAATGAAGGTTGCTCAGGAGCTTTATGAGGGTGTTGAAATCGACGGCATCGGCTCCGTTGGTCTTATCACCTATATGAGAACCGACTCTCTCCGTATTTCCGAGGAATCGAGAGCTCTCGGCAATCAGTTCATAAAAGAAAATTACGGTGATAAGTATCTTCCCGAAAAGCCCCGTTATTTCAAGACAAGAGAGGGTGCTCAGGACGGCCACGAGGCTATAAGACCCTCACTTGTGGAGCTTACTCCCGAAAAGGCAAGGACCTCGCTTACCTCAGAGCAGTACAAAATATATAACCTCATCTGGTGCCGTTTTATGGCTTCACTTATGGCAAACTGCGTTCAGGACACCACCAAGGCTGAAATTATTGCTGCAAAAGAGAGAAATGCAGAGGAATACTGCGTATTCAATGCATCGGGCTATACCGTGCGCTTTGACGGCTACAGCGTTCTTTATGATAATAATTCCGACGAGGAGGAAAGCTCCTCAGTTCTTCCCGAGCTTATCGAGGGCGCTGTTCTCAAGGTAAAGGAAATCAAGGATGAACAGCACTTTACTCAGCCTCCTCTTCGTTTCTCCGAAGCTTCTCTTATCAAGATGCTTGAAGAGACGGGTGTTGGCAGACCCAGTACCTACGCATCAATTCTTTCTATAATTCTTGACCGTGACTACGTTGTAAGAGAGTCAAAGAAGCTTCTTGCTCCCACTGAGCTCGGTACGGCAATTGTAAATCTTCTCAAGGAGAAGTTCCCCAAGATTGTAAACACAAAGTTTACGGCAGGAATGGAAGCCGATCTTGATAAAATTGAAGAGGGCGGCTACGACTATATAAAGATGCTTCACGGCTTCTATGATGAATTTGAGGATACACTCAAAAAGGCAAAGAGCTCAATGGAGGGTGTCAAGATAAGCCTTGAAGAGGACAAGACGGATATTCCCTGCGAAAAGTGCGGAAGAAATCTTATTGTCAAGGTGGGCAGATTCGGCAAATTCTTTGCCTGCCCCGGTTATCCCGAATGTAAATTCACAAAGCCCTTCGTACAGGAAACACAGGGTAACTGTCCTATCTGCGGAAACACCGTTATCAGCAAGAAATCAAAGAAGGGCCACACCTTCTTCGGTTGCTCGGGCTTCCCGAAGTGTACCTTTATGACCTGGGATACTCCCACAAAGGAAAATTGCCCCGATTGCGGAAAAACTCTTTTCCGTTCAAGAGGAAATGTTGTGAAATGTCTTGATGAAAAGTGCGGCTTTGAAAGAAAAGGCGGAAAGAAACAGGATAAAGATGAAGACTGATTATATTACCGTTATAGGGGCAGGCTTTGCAGGCTGTGAGGCGGCAATGCAGATAGCAAGAGCAGGTATAAAATGCCGTCTTTACGAAATGAAGCCCGTAAAATTTTCCCCTGCCCACAAAAGTGAAAATTTCTGTGAGCTTGTGTGCTCGAATTCCTTCAAGGCGGCACGTCCCGATTCAGCCGCAGGTCTTCTTAAGAATGAAATGGAGCTGCTCGGCAGTATCACCGTCAAATGTGCGAAGGCAACGGCTGTACCTGCAGGCGGTGCACTTGCAGTAAACCGTGACGATTTTTCCGCTATGGTTACAAAGGCGGTTGAGAATGAGCCTCTTATTGAAATTGTAAGAGAGGAAATGAAGGAAATTCCCCGTGAGGGAATCGTTGTGGTTGCCGCAGGTCCTCTTGCATCCGACAGTATAAGCGAGGACATAAAGACTCTTTGCGGAGAGAATTTGAGCTTCTATGATGCGGCAGCTCCCATAGTATCGGCAGAAAGCATAGATATGGAAAAGGCATTCACTCAGTCCCGTTACGATAAGGGCGGCGAGGACGACTACATAAACTGTCCTATGAACAAGGCGGAGTATGAGGCCTTCCACCGTGAGCTTATAGGTGCCGAAAGTGTGATTCTTCACGAGTTTGAAAAGAACAAGGAAATATACGAGGGCTGTATGCCTATAGAAATAATGGCAAAAAGAGGGGAAAATACCATCCGCTTCGGACCTATGAAGCCTGTAGGACTTACAGACCCGAGAACGGGACACCGCCCCTGGGCAGTATTACAGCTTCGAAAGGAAAATAAGGCAGGAACGCTTTATAATCTCGTAGGCTTTCAGACAAATCTCAAATTCCCGGAGCAGAAAAGAGTGTTTTCAATGATACCTGCTCTTCACGATGCTCAATTTGTCCGCTACGGCGTTATGCACAGAAATTCCTTCCTCAATTCCCCGAAGGTGCTTACCTCTTACTTCAATATGAAGGAGCATCCCGATATCTTCTTTGCAGGACAGATTACGGGTGTTGAAGGGTATATGGAATCTGCTGCGGCAGGTATTATTGCCGGAATCAATGCCGTAAGACGCTTTAAGGGAGAGGAAATGCTTCTTCTGCCAGAAAATACAATGCTCGGTGCACTTTCAAGATACGTAGAAAACACCGAAACAAAGAACTATCAGCCTATGGGTGCGGCAATAGGACTGCTGCCGCCTCTCGGTGAAAAAATAAGGGATAAGCATGAAAGATACGCAAAAATCTGCGATATTGCGATAAATTCCCTTAAGGAATATATGCAGTCCCACGAAATGTAAGAGGTTCATAATGAAAGAGCTTGAAAAAAAGATAGGCTACAGCTTCAGAAATAAAGAGCTTTTACAGCTTGCCCTTTCCCATTCCTCCTATGCAAACGAAAAGCAGGGAAGACATGATAACGAAAGGCTGGAATTTTTAGGTGACTCGGTGCTGGGCTTTATAACTGCGGAATACCTTTTTTCTACACTTAAAAACCGTCCCGAGGGGGAGCTTACAAAGCTCCGTGCCAATGCCGTATGCGAAAAATCACTTGCTGTTTTTGCAAATGAAATAAATCTCGGAGATTACATTCTTCTCGGCAAGGGTGAGAATATGACGGGCGGAAGAGAGCGTCCCTCAATTCTTTCCGATGCCTTTGAATCGGTTATTGCCGCAATTTATCTTGACGGCGGAATGGAAGAGGCAAAGAAATTCGTGCTTCGCTTCGTTTCTACAAGCACAACGGACACCGCAAAGGCCACGGACTATAAGACAATGCTTCAGGAGGTTATTCAGAAGAATCCCGACGAGCATCTGACCTACCGCCTTGTTGCCGAAAGCGGTCCCGACCACAATAAGGAGTTTACGGTTGAGGTATATCTCAACTCAAACTGTATCGGCACGGGTAAGGGACACTCAAAAAAGAAGGCGGAGCAGGCAGCCGCTAAGGAAGCCCTCGAGCTTATGGGTATAAAGGGATGAAGCACGTAAACGTTTCGCTTTTTGTTCCGCATCTGGGCTGTCCCAATTCCTGTATTTTCTGTAATCAGAAAACCATATCGGGAAAGTGCGAGCCGTTGAAAAATGAAGATATCGTAACAGCCTGCGATATTGCAAAAAACGGGAAATACGATATCGCAGACAGTGAAATCGCATTTTTCGGAGGTTCCTTTACCGCTATTGAAAGGGAAAAAATGATTTCCTTTCTTGAAACGGCAAGACCCTTCGTCGGCACGTATTTTTCGGGTATCAGAATTTCAACACGTCCCGATTGCATAGACGAAGAGGTGCTGGGAATTCTCAAAAGATACGGCGTTACGGCAATAGAGCTCGGTGCTCAGAGTATGTCGGAGGACGTGCTTATAAAAAACGAAAGAGGGCACACCCCTGAGGATACGGAAAATGCCTGTCGGCTTATAAGAGATTACGACTTTTCTTTAGGTCTTCAGATGATGACGGGACTTTACGGCTCAGACGATGAAACGGATATTTTTACCGCCCGTAAATTCATCGAATTAAAGCCCGATACCGTTAGAATTTACCCCACAACCGTGCTTGAAAATACGAAGCTTGAGGCTTTATACAGAGAAGGGAAGTATGTTCCCCCGTCGCTTGAAAGCTCAATAAAGCTGTGTTCAAGGCTTCTTCTTATGTTCAGTGAAAACAGCATAAAGGTTATCCGCCTCGGACTTCATTCGGGAGGAAATGTTGAAGACGGCTTTGTTGCAGGCGCATATCATCCTGCCTTCAGAGAGCTGGTTGAGGGTGAAATATATAAAGACCTTATTGACGAAAAATTATCCCTTTTACCGGACGGTGATTATACGCTCGGCGTGCATCCTAAGGAGATTTCAAAGGCTCTGGGACAAAAACGCAGCAATGCGGAATTTTTCAGAAGCAAGGGTAAGAATATAAGAATTACGGGAGATGAAACGCTCTCCCGATATGATGTTATAATAATTAATTGATTTTATTATATATGTGAGGAAAAAAAGATGTATCTTAAAGCATTGGAAATGCAAGGCTTCAAATCCTTCCCCGATAAGATAGTGCTTGACTTCGGTAAGGGTGTTACCGCTGTTGTCGGTCCTAACGGCTCGGGTAAGAGTAATATTGCCGATGCTGTCCGCTGGGTTCTCGGTGAGCAGTCAACAAAGAGTCTTCGAGGCTCAAAGATGGAGGACGTTATTTTCAGCGGTACAAAGGACCGCCGTCCTCAGGGCTTTGCAGAGGTTACCTTAAAGCTTGATAACTCCGACGGAGCTTTGTCTAATCCCGAAAAAGAGGTTTCCGTTACCAGAAGATATTACCGCTCGGGTGACAGCTCATATCTTATCAACGGCTCGACCGTAAGACTTAAAGATGTGCACGAGCTGTTTATGGATACGGGGCTCGGGCGTGACGGTTATTCAATGGTCGGTCAGGGCAGAATTGAGGAAATGGTATCTGCAAAAAGTGAAAACCGCCGTGATATGCTTGAAGAGGCAGCGGGAATTTCCGCTTACCGTTACCGCAGGGGAGATGCAATAAAGCGCCTTGACCAGGCAGAGGAAAACCTTGTAAGACTCCGTGACATAGTAAGTGAATTACAGTCCCGCATAGGGCCCCTTGAAAAGCAGAGTATAAAGGCACAGCAGTTCCTTTTGTACGCAGGGGAAAAGAAGGAGCTTGAAATAGGACTCTGGGTGAATATTCTCAGTAAGTCCCAAGGACTTATAAGAGAGCAGAGCCATAAAATTGAGACTGCCCGTGCCCAGTACGAGGATGCCGGCGAGACTCTGCAGAAGATTTCTCAGGAGATAGATTCCGCAACCGAGGGTACAAGGGATATCAATATCCGTATGGAGAATATAAGAAACTCCCGTTCCCGCCTTGAGGAGCAGGCTTCAGCTCTTGATAATCAGGCAGTTGTGCTTGAAAACTCCGTTCAGCATAATCTTGACACTATAGAAAGAATCGGACGTGACCTTGAAGCTGAAAAAACAGCCGATACGGACATTCTTAAAGAAATTGAAAATGCCGAAATTCTCATAAAAGAAACAGAAGAGGCTGTAAAGAAGGAAAACGTTACTCTTACGGAACTTTCCGAAAAGCTTTCGGGTCTTAAAAAGAATGACGAAACATATGCGGACGAATACAACCGCATAAACGACAGTTTATCCGTTCTTATGCTTGAAATTTCAAAGACGGAAACGGCAATAGCTTCGGCGCTTTCTTCAACGAATGAAATAAAGATAAGACTCGAAACGCTTGATGCCGATATCGGCACAAAAAATGAAAATATATCTCTTCTGGAAAAGGAAAGAGACAGCGCAAAGGGCAGCTTAAATGCCGCCTCAGAGGAATGTGAGGGACTTGTAAATGCTCTTGCAGGTTACGAAATCCGTCTTAAAAAGGCAGAGGAAAAGCTCGAAAGCCGCAAAAAGGACAACGATGATACAAAGCTTCAGCTTCTTTCTGCCGAATCCCGTCTTAAATTCCTTCAGGATACGGAAAAGAATATGGAGGGCTACCAGGGAAGTGTAAAGGCAGTTCTCAAGGAGTATTCAAGAGGAACGCTTACGGGTATTCACGGTACGCTTTCAAGTCTTATTGAGGTTAAGGAAAAATATCAGACAGCAGTTGAAACGGCTCTCGGCAACGCAATCCAGGATATCGTAACCGATACCGAAAACGATGCGAAGAAAGCTATCAATATGCTCAAAAACTCCCACGGCGGACGTGCTACCTTCCTGCCCCTTAATGCAATAAAGGGCAGAATCCTTGAGGAGGACGGTCTTGATGACCATTACGGCTTCATTGACCTTGCCTACAGGCTTGTGGATGCCGATGAGAAATATGCCGAAATCATAAAATCCCTTCTCGGCAGAATTGCAGTCTGTGAGGACCTTGACTGTGCAATAGCCCTTGCAAAGAAATATAACTACAAGTTCAAAATCGTTACTCTTGACGGCCAGGTTATCAATGCCGGCGGTTCAATGACCGGCGGTTCAAAGATTTCCAATGCAGGCTTCTTGGCAAGAAGAACCGAAATCGAAAAGCTTAAAGCCGAATGCGATGCTCTTGCAGAAAAGGTCAATACAAGCTATTCGCTTCTTAAAGAAGCCGCAGAAAATTCTGCTAAGGTCAAGGCAGACCTTGAGGGAAGCAGAGGTGAGCTTTTAAGAGCGCAGGAAAACAAATTACAGCTTGAAAGCTTTATATCGGGTCTTGAAAGAAGAATTGCCGATATCAGAAAGGACATTGATGCTGCCGTAAACGAAAAAGCCGGACTTATTTCAAGACAACAGTCCCTTGAGGAAACGGCACGGCAGAGTGGAGCTCAGAAGGAAAAGCTTCTCTCCGATAAAAAGGAGAAGGAGGAGGAGCTTACCCGTCTTACGGGCGGCAGAGATTCGCTTCTTCTTGAAAGAGAAAAGCTCAATGCCGAAATTTCCGACGTTAATATGCGCATAGTTTCCTTTGTAAAGGAAGCGGAAGCAAAGAAGGAGACCGTATCTGCTCTTAAGAAGCGTATGGAGGATGCAGAGGAAAGAAAAGAAGGTCTCAGAAACGAAATAAAGGCTCTCGGCGAAAAGAACGAGGAGCTGACAGAAGAGGCTATTAAAACAAGGGATGCGGCTGCTGAAATAAGAAAGGGCATACGTGAAAACGAGGAAGAAATAAGGGCGCTTATAAGAAAGCGTGACGACCTTGAAAAGAGTGTCAGCGACAACCGTGCCCTTGAAAAGACAAAGACAGAGGAAAGAGAAAAGATAAGCGGTGAGCTTATCCGCCTTGAGGAAAAGAAGGCATACCTTGAAAAGGAACAGCAGGATATTGAAAGAAAGCTTTATGAGGAATATCAGCTGACCCGCCGTGAGGCAGAAGAGGTTTGTCCCGAAATAGAGTCCGTCCCCAAGGCTCAGAAGAGACTTTCGGAGCTTAAGGGCCAGATAAAGGCACTGGGCTCAGTAAACGTTGCGGCTATTGAGGAATATAAGGAGGTTTCCTCCCGTTATGAATTCCTCTCAGGACAGGTAAATGATGTTGAAAAATCTAAAAAAGAGCTGCTTAAAATGATTGAAGAGCTTACCTCAAAAATGGCAGAGCAGTTTAAGGACCGTTTTGAAGCCATCAATAACGGCTTTAAGGAAACCTTCACAACCCTCTTCGGAGGAGGCTCGGCAGAGCTTGTGCTTGAGGATGAGAACGACATACTCGAATGTAATATTGAAATCAAGGCTCAGCCTCCCGGAAAGAACGTAAAATCGCTGTCGCTTCTTTCGGGCGGTGAAAAGGGACTTACTGCAATAGCTCTCTTGTTTGCAATACTTAAGGTAAGACCTTCTCCCTTCTGTATTTTTGACGAGGTTGAGGCAGCCCTTGACGACGTAAACGTGCTGCGTTACGCACAGTACGTAAGAATGATGACAGATGAAACACAGTTCATTCTTATTACCCACAGACGAGACACTATGGAAGAAGCGGATATGCTTTACGGTGTTACAATGCAGGAGCACGGTGTATCAAAGCTTCTTGAGCTCAAGACAGCAGAAATGGTTGAAAAGCTAAAGCTTGAAGAATAAATCAGGAGATAAAAAATGGGAATTTTCAGTAAAATAAACTTTGGTCTGGGTA
Source organism: Acutalibacteraceae bacterium (assembly GCA_045586465.1). GTDB lineage: Bacteria > Bacillota > Clostridia > Oscillospirales > Acutalibacteraceae > RUG806. Next base: position 18,740 of record JAZNAI010000192.1, read on the forward strand.
AAACCAGAAATAAAATGGCAGGAGCCATTGACGAAATGCTCGATGCATTCGATTCCTTTGAGGATGATCTTTTCATTGAGCTTGAAGAAATACTTGTTATGTCCGATGTCGGTGTAAATACTGCCGTACAGGTGGTTGAGGAGCTTCGCTCCCGAGTAAAAAGTGAAAAAATCAAGAGCACCGCAGAGGTAAAAAAAGAACTGCAGAATATTATTGCCGAGCTTCTTGACGGCGGCGAGGATATGGGACTGGTTACTATCCCCTCGGTTATTCTTGTAATCGGTGTCAACGGAGCAGGAAAAACCACATCCATCGGTAAGATGGCGGCTATGTATAAGGCTCAGGGCAAAAAGGTTATTTTAGGTGCTGCCGATACCTTCCGTGCCGCCGCTATTGACCAGCTCGATGTCTGGGCACAGAGGGCAGGCGTTGATATTATAAAGCACAAGGAGGGTGCAGACCCTGCCGCAGTAGTATTCGATACCATTCAGGCAGGTATTGCAAGAGACTGCGATATTATCATCTGCGATACCGCAGGCAGACTTCACAATAAGAAAAATCTTATGGACGAGCTTGCAAAGATTTACCGAGTATGTGATAAGGAGCTTCCCTATGCCGACCGTGAGGTTCTTCTTGTGCTTGATGCAACAACAGGTCAGAATGCGGTTAATCAGGCAAAGGAATTTATGAACGTAGCAGAGCTTACGGCTATTGTTCTTACAAAGCTTGACGGTACCGCAAAAGGCGGTGTCGTTATGTCCATAAAGCACGTTCTTAAGCTTCCCGTAAAATTCATCGGTGTAGGTGAGGGTATTGATGACCTTCAGCCCTTCTCACCCTCGGCATTCGCAAAGAGCTTATTTGAAACGGCAAGTGAAAAAGATCTTGACACGGAAGGGGATTCATTAAGTGAACTTGTTAACTCTGAAGACTACATTAACTACACTCCGAAAGAAGACGACGAAGACGGCGCCGAAGCTTTTAAAACTTTACTTACAGAAGTCTTCGGGGAAATTGCCGACACCGAAGGAGAAGCTTCTGGAGACAGCGAAGAAGGAGCTTCTCAGGGACAAGAAGTCATCAGCCCTGAAGAAATCGGAGAAGAAAATGATGAAGAAGATAGCCTCACAGCAGACGGCAATTGTGAAGGCGCATCTGAAGAAGCATCCTGCCCAGAAGAAGACAGCAGCGCTGAAGGCGAAGACATTGAGGAACAGAAGAGACTTGAAGCTTTAAGACTTGAAGAGGAGCACATTGCTGCAGAAAAGGCTGAAGCAGAGCGTATTGCAGCAGAAAAGGCTGAAGCAGAGCGCATCGCTGCAGAAAAAGCTGAGGCTGAAAGAATCGCACGTGAAAAGGCAGAAGCAGAACGCATTGCCGCAGAGAAGGCTGAGGCAGAGCGCATGGCTGCAGAAAAAGCTGAGGCTGAAAGAATCGCACATGAAAAGGCAGAGGCAGAACGCAAGGCACGTGAGGAAGAAGAAAATAAGAAAAAGAAGAGGGGTGGACTGTTTGGATTTTTTAATCGCCACTCATAATATGAAAAAACGTGAGGAGCTTCACAGAATCCTCTCTCCTCTCGGGATAAATGTATTTCTTGATTACGAAAAGGGAATTGAGCTTTCCGACGTAGAGGAAACCGGTGAAACCTTCGCCGAGAACGCACTTCTTAAGGCACGCTCGGGCTGTAAGGAATCGGGTATGCCCTGTATTGCGGATGATTCGGGACTTATGGTAGATGCTCTTGATGGCAGACCCGGTGTGTATTCCGCAAGATATATGGGTGAGGATACTCCTTATCCCGAAAAGATGGCACACCTTGTAAAGGAGCTCGAAGGGGTTGCGGAGGAAAAAAGAACCGCACGCTTTGTAAGCTGTGCAGCAGTGGTATTTCCCGACGGCAGAGAGTATACCGTAACGGGCAAGTGCGAGGGAAAAATCGGCTATACTCCCGCAGGGGCAAACGGCTTCGGCTTCGATCCCATTTTCTATGTAGGGGAAAAATCCTTTGCCGAGCTTAGTGCAGATGAAAAGGACGCAATAAGCCACAGGGGCAATTCCCTCAGAGCACTCAAAGAAAAACTTTCCGAAATTATATAAAGAGGTAAACTTATGACAAGCAAAGAAAGAGCCGCCCTCAGAGGTCAGGCTAATACACTCGATGTGCTTTTTCAGGTAGGAAAAGGCGGCATCTCAGACACACTTATTGAGCAGACCGACGGAGCTCTCCGTACAAGGGAGCTTATAAAGCTTCGTGTACTTACGGAAACCTCCCCCCTTACTCCCCGTGAGGCAGCAGAGGAAATTGCAGCAAAGACGGGCAGTGAGGTTGTGCAGGTCATAGGCGGCGTTATTGTTTTATACCGCTACAGCAAGGAGCTTCACGAGGCAAAGCCCAAGCACACTCCCAACAAAAAGGAAAATCCCGTAAAGGCAAGAAAGCGACTTGCAAAGATTGAGGGAAAAAAGAAGAAAAAGTCTCCCTTTGAGGACAAAAAGGGCAGAGATAAGCGTCTTCCCGCAAAGAAGGTAAAATGATGTCAGGCGGAATATGTATATTCGGCGGAAGCTTCGACCCCGTACACAAGGGACATAAAAAGCTGGCACTTTTTGTTGCGCAAGTGCTGCAGCTTAAAAAGATGCTTATTATTCCGGCAGGGCTTTCTCCCTTCAAAAAAAGCACGGGCGCAAACGAAGAGCAAAGACTCACTATGTGCCGTCTTGCCTTTCCCGAGGATATATTCGAGATTTCGGATATTGAAATTAAAAGAGGCGGCAAAAGCTACACGGTTGATACCGTAGAGGCAGTAAAGGCGCTTTACCCCGATGAAAAAATTTATCTTCTCATCGGCTCGGATCAGCTTTTGTCCTTTGACAGATGGTACAGATACCGTGATATTCTCTCTTCGGTAACGCTTGTTTCCGTATCAAGGGAAAGCGGTATTGAGACGGAAAGTCTCAATGACTTTGCCGACGAAAGGCTTCGTCCTTACGGGGAATGTAAGATTCTCGATTTCGATGCCTTTGAGGTCAGCTCCACGTTTTTGAGAGAAAAGCTGTCATCGGGTGATGATGCTTCGGAATATATAGACCGAAGCGTAGCGGCATATATACAAAAAGAGGGACTTTATAAGAATGAATAAAAACGATGCTCTGTTAAAAGATATCAGAGAAAGGCTTTCCGATTTCAGATATATACACTCCTTGGCTGTGGCGGAAAGTGCGGGATATCTTGCAGAAAAATACGGTTACGACAAAGAAACGGCAATAACTGCGGGACTCGCTCACGACGTGCTCAAGGAGCTTTCAAAAGAGGAATATCTTAAATTTTTTGAAGAAGAAAGTATTATTCTTTCCGATGTTGAAAAATCTGCACCGAAGCTCTGGCATGCGGTAGCAGGCGCTAAGTATCTCGAAAAAGAATACGGCTTTTCGGATGAAATAATCACCGCAGTAAGATACCATACCACGGGAAGGGCGAATATGGGACTTCTCGAAAAAATCCTCTTTATTGCGGATTTTATCTCCGCTGACCGTAATTATAACGGTGTTGAGGATATGCGAAAAAGGGCGGAAGTTTCCCTTGAATACGCTATGGAGGAAGGGCTTCGCTTCACAATTGAGGATTTAGCCCGTGAATGCAGACCCATACATCCCGATACAATAGCCTGTTACAATGAAATAATCGTTTACTTATCACAGAAATAATGAAAGGAAATTTATATGAATAAGACACTTGAAATTGCAGTTAAAGCACTTGACAGCAAAAAGGCTGTTGAAATCTCGGCTCTCGAGGTCGGCTCGCTTACCATTGTTGCCGACTATTTCGTAATTGCCGCAGGTACCTCCAATACTCAGGTAAGAGCTCTTGCGGACGAGGTTGAATATCAGTTAGGTCTCGAGGGTATTGAACCCCGTCAGATTGAAGGAAAGGCTACCGGCTGGATTCTTCTTGACTACTACGACGTGGTTATTCACGTGTTCTTACAGGACCAGAGAGAGTACTATAATCTCGAAAAGCTCTGGGCTGATTCCACACCTCTTGATATTTCTTCTCTTATAACCGAAGAATAAGCACGGAAAATCAGACCGTGAATATACTGTTAAGAGAAATGTTTTTTTTGAGAGGACTTTGGGAGATATGAATATTTTAATCGGAGATATCAACGTAAATTATTTCACAATGGGAGAGCCGTCCTCCGATGAAGCGGTAGTTATGCTTCACGGTTGGGGAGCAAATATAACGCTTTTCGAAAATTCCGCAAAGCTCGTTTCCGAAAAGTTTTATACTGTAGCCCCCGATATGCCGGGCTTCGGTGAGACAGCCGAGCCCCCCAAGGCGTGGACTATGGATGATTATACGGATTTTATTATAGAGTTTATTAAAAAGCTGGGGCTTAAAAGGGTTATTCTTTTAGGTCATTCCTTCGGCGGCAGAGTAATAATAAAGCTTGTGAACAGAAAGAATCTGCCCTTTACGGTTACAAGACTTATTCTTGTGGATTCTGCAGGCATACGCCCCGAAAAGAACGACGAACAGCTTAAAAAAGAAAAAATAATGAAAACGGGCAAAAAGCTTCTTTCCTTTTCTCCGAAGCTTCTTAATTTCTTCCAGTCAATGGTGGGCTCTGCTGACTACAAGGCGGCAACACCTCTTATGAGAGAGGTTCTCGTAAACGTTGTAAATGAAGATCTTTCACACCTTCTGCCCTCAATTACTCAGGAAACCCTTCTTATCTGGGGTACTCTTGATACTGCAACACCCATAACGGATGCCGAAAAAATGGAACAGCTGATTCCCGATGCAGGTCTTGCAAGAATTGAAGGCGTAGGACATTATTCCTTCCTTGAAAACCCCATAGTTTTTGAGGCAATTCTTGAATCTTATCTTGAGCTTTAATTTCGGAGGCGCAATATGGTACCCTATTTACAGATTTTATTCGGTGCGGTGACTCTTATGGGAATCTATTCGGTTTTCAAGAGCTTACTGTTCAATATGCATATGTTTCAGCTTAACGGCTACCGTTTTTCAACGCACGTAGGCTGGATTCGCAAAAACCTCGGAAGATATGCGGTGGAATACATAGTTTTCGCCCTTTCCTTTACGGGGCTTATATCCCATAATGCGCTTATGGGCTTTTCTGCTGCGGCTCTTTTAGTTGCGGTGGGGGCTATTGCGGTTGAAAACAGAAACCGTCCTCAGAAAAAGCCTCTTGTTTATACTCCCCGTGTAAAGAGAATGTTCGTTACAACCTGTATTCTTATTTTTGCAGCCTTCGGCGGGGCTGTGTTTGCCCTTACAACCGAAAGAAAGAATATTGCGTTTATGGTTCTCGGTCTCATTGTTGCTTTAGCTCCCTTAAGCATCGTGCTTGCAAACGCAATAAATAAGCCCGTAGAGATGGCTGTAAACAGATACTATCTTAACGATGCAAAGAGAATGCTGAAGCTGAGCCCCGAGCTTGAAACTATAGGAATTACGGGCTCTTACGGCAAGACAAGTGTGAAGTTCTATCTTTACACAATTCTCAGAGCCTGGACGGATACTCTCGTTACTCCCTCAAGCTTCAACACTCCTATGGGAATAGTTATCACCATAAGAAAGTCACTTAAGGCTGTTCACAGGATTTTCCTTTGCGAAATGGGTGCAAAGTGGGTAGGCGATATCAAGGAGCTTTGTGATATCGTTCATCCCAAGCACGGTATTATTACCGCTCTCGGTGAACAGCACCTTGAATCCTTCGGCTCAAAGGAAAATATTATAAAGACAAAGTATGAGCTGGCAGACGCTCTTCCCGAGGACGGAAGACTTTATGTGAACTTTGACAATGAAACCATAAGAAAGAATCTCCCCAAAAGACCCTTTATCACATACGGTACAACTCCCGATTGTGATTATTATGCCTTTGACGAAAAGGTAACCGCAAAGGGAACCTCTTTTAAGGTAAAGGCTCCCGACGGAGAGGTTTATCCCTTTGATACAAAGCTTTTAGGACACCACAATGTTATAAATATAACGGGTGCAATTGCCGCCGCAAACGGCTTCGGTATGCCTTTATCCGAAATGAAGAGATACGTAAGACGTATTGATGCGGTGCCTCACCGTATGCAGATTGTAAACCGCGGCGAGGTTACCATTATTGACGATGCCTTCAACTCCAACCCTGCAGGCTGCAGAGCTGCTTTATCCACCCTTTCACAGATGGAGGGAGAGAGAATCCTTGTAACTCCCGGTATGGTAGAGCTCGGTAAGGAGGAATATCAGCTGAACCGTGAATTCGGTGAATTTGCCGCCGCCTGCTGTGATAAAATCGTCCTTATCGGCAAAAAGCAGACCGAGGCAATAAGAGAGGGGATTGTAAGCAAGGATTATCCCGCAGAAAATCTTCTCTGCTTTGAGGAATTCACAGAGGCTATGAAGCATCTTTACGCTATGAAAACAGACAAAAAGAAGATTATTCTCCTTGAGAATGACCTTCCCGATAACTATTAAGAGGGGGTATAGCCATGAAAATCAGAGTCGGTGTTTTTTTCGGCGGAAAAAGCGTTGAGCACGAGGTTTCCGTTATTTCCGCATTGCAGGCAATAGCATCAATTCCTGCCGACAAATACGAGGTTATCCCCGTTTATATCACAAAAGAAAACGAATTCTATACGGGATTTGAGTGCTCCTGCATTGAGGAATATTCAAATATCCCCGCACTTATAAAGAAAAGCACACACTGTACCCTTATGAATAACGAGGGCAGAGTTCAGCTTATGCGCTATCCCTTTAAGAAGACGGGAAGTAACGTGATTTCCGATATTGACGTAGCCTTCCCCATTGTTCACGGAACAAATGTTGAAGACGGCACCTTGCAGGGCTACTTAAAGCTTACGGGTGTGCCTTATGTGGGCTGTGACGTTACGGCTTCCGCTGTCGGTATGGATAAATACGTAATGAAAACAGTTCTCAAGGACAACGGCATTCCCGTGCTTGACTGTGTAAGATTCATTTCCTCCGACTTCTCGGACCCCGACACGGTGCTTGACCGCTGTGAAGAGAAAATAGGCTATCCCGTTGTGGTAAAGCCCGTAAACCTGGGTTCCTCCGTCGGCATAAGTCTTGCCGAAAACAGAGAGGAATTATATAACTCCCTTGAGGATGCCTTCAGATATGCAACGGTAGTCCTTGTTGAAAAGGCTATAACAAATCTTGTGGAAATCAACTGCTCCGTTATCGGTAACACCGAAACCGCAGAGGCATCAGAGCTTGAACAGCCTATAAGCTTCGGTAAAATCCTTGACTATACCGCAAAATATCAGAAGGGTAAGGTATCCGAGGAGGAGGCAAAGGCATTCAAGGAGGGTATTGATGAAATCGTAAACAATCCTCTCTCTATTGAAAATGCACTTAAAAACGACAGCTCAATTGTTGTAAGCCCCGACGGAAGATTCGTAAGAAAGGGAGAGGGTGTTGTTGAATACGACTACTCAACCGAGCTTACAAGATTTGACGGTGCAAAGCTGTCACGCATAAATCTCTCAAGACCTGCCAAGGCAGCCGCAGGTATGGCGAGCCTTTCACGTCTTATTCCTCCCAATATGACCGAGGAAACGAGAGCTTATATCCGCTCTCTTGCAGTAAAAGCCTATACGGTGCTGGGCTGTAACGGTCTTTCCCGTATCGACTTTATGATTGATAAATCAACCAATAAGGTATATCTTAACGAAATAAATACGATTCCCGGCTCTCTTTCATTCTATCTGTGGGCGCCTCTCGGTGTTAAGTACTCAGTTGTGCTTGATGCTATGATTCAGCTTGCTCTCAGAAGAAGCAGAGAGGAAGAGGCAATCGAATTTTCCTTTGAATCCGATATCTTAAGAAACTTTGCGACAAAGGGCGCAAAGGGTGCCAAAGGAAGCAAAACCGGCGGTACAAAGAGCGGAAGCAAGCTTTAATGCGAAAAAATTGCAGTAAAGAGATGATTAAATGAAAAATCTGATGTTGTTAAGAGATAAAATGCTCGGCTTTTCTGATCCGGAAAAAGCTCCCGTTATCTTTTCATTTGAAGGAATAAAGGAGATGGGAATAGATGCCGACAAGAAGCCTTCCGTGAGAAGCTTTGTTACGGATTCTTCCGTGAGGATAACGGAAATTACCGCCGTTGCCTCAAAGGGAATGATACTTAATGTCCGTGAAACGCTTTATTCGGATTTCCCCGTTGTGGAATGGGGCGCTGATATGACGAGCTTTGCGAAGGCAGAGTCCGAGCGTCTTTCGGATTTCGGTATTTCAGCAGTTCTTAAGGGTACTTGTCCCCGTCTTATTTCGGGCAGCGGTGACACAAGAAACGATAATGTTTTCAGACGCTTTCCCGAAAGAGAAATTAACGAAGAAATAACCGTATCTCCCGATTTCTGCCGGGGTGCGGACGGTGCTTCTCCTTTTATGACGGTAAAATTCGACGAATATACCGTAAAAATGGGTGTAGGCTTCCCCGGTAAGTGGAAAATGGTATTTTCTCCTACGGATAACGGAGTACGTTTTACTCTTACTCAGGCACGCTTCAATACGGTTTTGTATCCCGGAGAAACTATGCGTACCCCCAATATCACCGTCCTGTTTTCCGATAACGACGAAACAAAGGCTACAAATCTCTGGAGAAGGTTTTTCTTAAAGCACATTCTTCCCGTAGGCAAAAACGGAGAAAAAATAAAGCCCGTAATGTTTTTACATACCCACAAAATCGGCGGTTACAGCGAATTTGAGGGTATTACTACGGAAAACCAGCTTGAAGCCATTGAGACCTACATAAAAAAGGACTTAAAGCCTGATGCCTGGTGGATAGATGCAGGCTGGTATCCGTGTGAGCACAGATGGTGGAACGTAGGGGACTGGGTGCCCAATCCCGAGCAGCTTCCCGACGGCTTCAGACCCGTATCCGACTGCCTTCACGAAAACGGTATCGACCTTCTTGTATGGTTCGAGCCCGAAAGAGTTATGGAGGGCTCAAGGCTTGATTTTCTTCATCCCGAGTGGTGTCTTAAGGCGCATAATGACGAGGGTGAAGAGGATGAATGCCGTCTTCTTGACTATTCCAATCCCGAGTGCTTCAGCTTTGTTCTGGAGCTTCTTGATAAGCACATAAAAGCAGGGGGAATTGATATATACAGACAGGATTTCAATTTTACCCCTGACAGA
>JAZNAI010000193.1:0-3041 GCA_045586465.1 Acutalibacteraceae bacterium
AATCGGTTCTCCTTATCTAAGTGCTTTGAATACGCTTTTAAGTGCGGGATAAAGCTCCCTGAATTTATTATATCTGTCTTCATACAGAGAAGCAAGTCCCTCTTCGGGATAAACGGTGTCGGCAACCGTGCAAAGCTTAAGAGAGGCTTCGTTTACTGTTCTATAAAGACCCGTGCCCACCATTGCAAGGATTACGGCACCGAAGCCCGGTCCCTGCTCGGTCTTAAGAATATGAAGCTTAATTCCCAATACGTTTGCGAGAATTTTTCTCCACAGAGGGCTTTTTGCACCGCCTCCCACAAGGAAGCTTTCGGTGATATTAAGTCCTGAAGCCTTCGCAACCTCAAGGGAATCCCTTATTGCGAAGGAAACACCCTCAAGAACAGAAAGAACCATATCCTCACGCCTTGTATCAAGGGTCATTCCCAGGAATACACCTCTTGCATCCGTGTCGTTTACGGGACTTCTCTCACCCATAAGATAGGGTAGGAAATACACGCTGTTTTTACCTAATTTTTCTTCGCTTATGTCCTTTTGCAGAAGTGCGAAATCCTTCTCCTTAAGGATTTCTTCAGCCAACCACTTATTACAGGAGGCGGCTGAAAGCATACAGCCCATAAGGTGGTAATTGCCGTCTGCGTGACAGAAGGAGTGAAGTGCATTCATAGGGTCAACCGAGAAGCTGTCGCTTGAAATGAATACCGTACCCGAGGTGCCGAGGGAAATGTTGCATTTTCCGTTTCCTACGGTACCCGTGCCTACGGCTGCGGCGGCATTGTCACCGGCACCTGCCACAACTACGGCTTCGGGAAGACCGAATTCGTCCTTAACTTTTCCTATTACCTCATAGCTTTCGTAAAGAGAGGGCAAAAGGTCCTTCGTGATACCGCAGATACCGAGCATCTCCTCTGACCAGCACTTATTTTTAACGTCAAGCAAAAGCATACCCGAGGCATCTGAATAATCGCAGGCGTGAACACCCGTAAGGACGTAGTTTATATAGTCCTTGGGGAGCATAATTTTTCTTATTTTCTTAAAGCTTTCAGGCTCGTTGTTTCTCACCCACAGAATTTTCGGAGCCGTAAAGCCTGCAAAGGCAATGTTTGCAGTATACTGTGACAGCTTCTCCTTACCGATGGTGAAATTTAAGTATTCCACCTCTTTTTCGGTTCTGCCGTCGTTCCATAAAATTGCAGGGCGTATAACCTCATCATTCTCATCGAGAATTACAAGACCGTGCATCTGTCCTGCAACGCCGATGCCCTTTATAAGGGATTTATCAAGTCCCCGGGTGATTTCATCAAGGGCAGAAAGGGTGCCCTTTACCCAGTCCGAGGGATTCTGCTCCGACCAGCCTTCACGGGGGAAAATAAGGGGATAATCCCTTGAAGCGGTCTTTATTATATTGCCCTTTTCATCGGATAAAAGAAGCTTTACACCCGAGGTGCCGAGGTCTATTCCTAAGTAGTACATAATTTTCTCCTTATTCGGTTACGAATACCTTCGAGCCTCTGCCCGTGAAGCTGACTGTCAGCTTTTCGTCTGCAGTTATTTTCTCACCCGTCCAGATGTCACGGAGAGTTCCGAAGGAAGAAAGCTCTGCAAGGGTGTTTTTGATTGAAATATCCGTTTTCTTATTTTCGAGATTAAAGAAGCCGAAAACATTCTTACCGTTTTTGTCACGGCAGGTCCACACGGCAGTCTTGCCGTCCCATACAAGGGGGCGGTTTTGGGTAGAATATGCGTTTATGTCAAGAAGCTCACGGTTTGTTATAAGAGACAGCGTGAAATCATCCATCATAGTCATTTCACCGCCGAACATAAGAGGAGAGCGGAACATACACCAGAGGTTCATAACCATATACTGCTCGGCTTTAGTAAATCTCGTCTTACGTGCACGGTACTGAGGAAGCTCCTCTGTCAGCTGAATAATTCCGAGAGGGAGCATATCGCAGTCGGGATAACAGCCCTCACTTATGTGGGGGTACCAGTTATAGCACAAATCAAACATCTTATCGAGGGCTTCCGAGGTGTCCCAGAAGTCACCGCTCATACGCCACATATTAGCGTGATTTTTAAGATGCTCTGCTTCCCAAAGAGGAGCCGGACCCGGGGAGAGGCTCAATACTATGTCCCTGCCGCAGGAATCAATGGCATTTCTTATCATTTCGATTTCTTTTCTTGCGGAATAGGGGTCAGAGGGCTTAAACTCGGTGTTTGAGATATCGTCAACCTTAACGAAATCAACACCCCAGGAGGCATATAATTCAAAAAGGGAGTTGTAGTATTCCTGAGCACCCTTTTTGTTTCCGTCAACACCGTACATATCGGTGTTCCAGGGGCACACCGAATACTGCAGGGCAATATCACGTGCTGTGACACCGGGAGTGACGGTAGGGGTAGCAAGGTGCACGCACTGACGGGGAATACCCCTTAAAATGTGTATGCCGAACTTAAGTCCCATAGCGTGAATTTCATCGGCAATCTTTTTGAAGCCCACACCGTTTGCAGAGGAAGGGAAGCGGTTGGGAGCCGGAATCAAACGGGAGTATTCGTCAAAGCAAAGCTCCGTAAAATTGTGATAATAATATGATGAAGCCGTAGGCTCGTACCACTGTATGTCGCAGACAACGTACTCCCAGCCGAATTCCTTGAGATGCTCTGCCTGAAAACGGGCATTTGCAAGGAGCTGTTCTTCATTTACCGCTGCACCGTAGCAGTCCCAGGTGTTGAAGCCTCTGGGAGGCGTCGGTGCACATAAGTTTTTGTTTTTCATAATAATACCTCGTGTATATATATTGTAATTATTATATAACAAGGGAAAATAAGATGCAAGAAGAATTACATTTTCTCTTGTAGGGGTCGGCGTCCTGTCAAGGGGGACATGGTTTACAGATTGTCCGAGCACATGGTTTACAAATACAGATATTCATTAACCGCATAATTACAGGAAATTCATATTGATTTTTGGTGTCAAGTCCGCCGCAGGCGTTCATTTAGACTTGATATCAAAAACAATATGAATAAAATATGGACTGCGG
>JAZNAI010000194.1:0-13366 GCA_045586465.1 Acutalibacteraceae bacterium
TTATTGCCATTAAAAGCATAATGAGTATGGTTGATACCATCTGTGAAACGGTCTTTGCCTTGCCCCAGATGTTAGCAGGGATAACTACACCCTGAGCGGAGGCGGCAAGTCTTACGCTCGTTACGGCAAATTCTCTCGTCAGAACAATAAAAACTATGTAAAGACTGCAAAGTCCCTCGTTCATAAGAGCTAAAAGTGCCGCAGTCGTCAGCATTTTGTCTGCAACGGGGTCTGCAAGCTTACCGAAGGTGGTAATAAGATTGTACTTACGGGCAATTTTTCCGTCAAGAAAATCAGTAATACACCCCAGTACGTAAACCGCAAGTCCGATAAAATAATGATAGGGAATAAAGGGTGCCATAAACACAAAAAGGAAAATGGGTGTCAGCACCATTCTTACAATTGTGAGCTTGTTGGGTAAGTTCATAATAATCCTCTCAGAAATAAATTAAAAATCAGCTGTACCTATAAGGTCATATTCGTCTGTGGCGGTAATAAGCACGTCCACGGTTTCACCGATGCCAAGCTCCTTTTCGGAAACGAAGTTGATACCCGAGTCAATTTCGGGAGCATCCATCCAGGTTCTGCCCGAATAACTGTCCGAATAAGGGTCGTAGCCTTCAATTACACACTTCACGGTCTGACCTAAAAGAGCCTCCAGCTTGTCGGTGAAAATGCCGTACTGCTGCTCCATTATAATTTCGCCTCTGCGAACGGCCGTTTCGGCATCAACTCTGTCGGGAAGCTTTTCTGCAGGAGTGCCGTCCTCGGGTGAGTAGGAGAAACAGCCCAGTCTGTCAAAGCGTGCATCATTTACAAACTGTGAAAGAATCTCGAAATCCTCCTCGGTTTCTCCGGGGAAGCCCGTGATAAAGGTTGTTCTTAAAATGCAGTCGGGCATATATGAACGGATTTTCTCAATAAGTGCAAGAAGGGATTTGTCATCACCGTGTCTGTTCATTGCCTTAAGTATTCTGCCCGAGGCGTGCTGAAGGGGAAGGTCTATGTAATGAAGGACCTTTTCGCAGTCACGCATAGCCTCTAAAAGGGAATCCGTGATTCTGTCAGGGTAGCAGTAAAGAAGTCTTATCCATTCAATGCCTTCAATTTTATTGAGCTCATAAAGAAGCTCGTCGAGGCAGGGCTTGCCGTAAATATCGTCACCGTAGCGTGTGGTATCCTGAGCAATTACAATAAGCTCTCTGACCCCTGCCTGAGCCAGTGCCTTTGCTTCAAGGATAATATCCTCCTTCTTACGGCTTCTGAAGGGACCTCTGATGGAGGGAATCGCACAGTAGGTACAGCAGTTTGAACAGCCGTCCGAAATTTTAAGATATGCCCAATGTGAGGGTGTTGTAAGAATTCTCTTTCCGCAAAGGGGAAGCTTTTCTTTTTCGGGGTAACGGCTTTTTTCCGTACCCTTTATAACATTATTTACAAATTCAACGATATCACCGTTTACACCCAAGCCTCCTACCGCATCAACCTCGGGGATTTCCTTGAGAATTTCGTCACGGTAACGCTGGGCAAGACAGCCGATAACGATAATTTTACCGACGGCGCCGTCCTCCTTGTATTCAACCATCTGGAGAATATTGTCAATTGCCTCCTGTTTTGCGGCTTCAATAAAACCGCAGGTGTTGATTATAACGATATCTGCCCCGTAAGCGGTGTCGATAATCTGAAAGCCTGCAGAATCCAGCTTTTCGAGCATAAGCTCTGAGTCAACCTGATTCTTGGGACAGCCAAGGGAAATAAAGCCAATCTTTTCGTTCATACTGTTACCTACTCGTAAACGTTTATATATTTTGAAATATCGGAAAACGAATAACCCATATTGAGAAGCCGTCTTATAACACGGTCCTTTTCCTTAGATGTACTGCTTTCGCTTAAGTGATATTTCTCAATTACTTTAATTATACCGATTTCTCTGTCAATATCAAGAGAATTTACCGCATTTTCGGCAGTTGCAGGGTCAATTCCTCTGTTTTTTAACTCAATTACTATTCTTTTTGGGGCAAATCCCTTTCTGCGGTACAATTCCTCGGCATACATAAGGGCAAATTTTTCGTCGTCAAGAAGCTTCAGTCCCCGTAATTTTTGGGTTGCGTGGCGTACTGCCTCTTCTGAAAACTTCTGCTTTAATTTGCTCTTTAATTCAAATTCCGAGTGCGCCCGAAGAGAGAGCATTCTCATTGCAGAATCAAATGCCCCCGAGCAATCAGCCTCTTTTTTTAGCTCCTGTAATTCCTCTTCCGTTACGTCGTCCCCCTCGTGAAAGCGTGAAGAGTACCATATAACGGCAGGGACGGTGAACAAAAATTCACCGTCTGCGTATATCTTTATTTTATTGTTTTTAGTTGCAGAAATTCCTAATTCCATCAGTCTGCGGCAATGTCAATTTTAATTTTGGGGAGCTTGCCGTTGTTGGGGACAAGAATATCGTCATCATCATCCTGTGTCTTGGGCTTTGCTGCTCCTGCGCCTGCTTTCTTGGGCTTGAAGGCATCGCTCATTCTTACCTTTTCCTCAACCTCTCTTGCGAAGTCGGGGTTATTTACTATGTACTGTCTTGCATTGTCTCTGCCCTGGCCGATTCTCTGCTCGCCGTAGGAGAACCATGCACCGCTCTTATGAATAATATCAAGCTCTGTGGCAATATCAAGAAGCTCTGACTCCTTGGAAATACCCTTGCCGTACATAATGTCAAATTCAGCCTCTCTGAAGGGAGGAGCCATCTTGTTTTTTACAATCTTTGCTCTTGTTCTTGAGCCTACGAATTCGTTACCGGGAGCCTTTATCTGCTCGGTCTTTCTTACGTCAATTCGCATTGAAGCGTAGAACTTGAGCGCACGACCGCCCGTGGTAACCTCGGGATTGCCGTACATAACGCCAACCTTTTCACGGAGCTGGTTTATAAATATAACAATAGTGTTTGAACGGGAAATTGCACCTGCAAGCTTTCTTAATGCCTGAGACATAAGACGTGCGTGAAGACCTACGTGGCTGTCACCCATTTCACCCTCGATTTCGGCACGGGGAACAAGGGCGGCAACGGAGTCGATAACGATAACGTCAAGTGCGCCTGAGCGTGTAAGATATTCTGCAATTTCAAGTGCCTGCTCACCGTTGTCGGGCTGTGAAACAAGAAGGGAATCAACGTCAACACCGAGAGCCTCTGCATATGTGGGGTCAAGTGCGTGCTCAGCGTCAATGAAGGCAGCCTCACCGCCGTTTTTCTGTGCTTCCGCAACAACGTGAAGAGCAAGAGTTGTTTTACCTGAGGATTCGGGACCGTAAATCTCAACGATTCTTCCCTTGGGAAGACCGCCGATACCCGTAGCCTGGTCAAGCATAATGGAGCCTGTGGAAATAGCCTCTACATTGAGTGCATTTGTCTGACCGAGACGCATAATAGCGCCCTTTCCGTACTGCTTTTCTATCTGCTGAAGAGCGGTTTCAAGTGCTTTTGACTTATCTGACATTTTATAAATTCCTTTCATATGAACATTTGTTCGATGAGTTGATTATATATTAATCTCATTTAAAAATCAATAGGTTTTTCAGTTTTTTGCAACATTTTTTTTGTATTGTCTGGGAGAGCAGTTCTTCTGCTTTTTGAAGACGTTTATGAAGTGGCTTGAGGAGGAAAAGCCCAGCTTCTCGGAAATCTCCTGAATGCTGTCGGGGGAGGTAAGAAGAAGCCTCTGTGCCTCGTTTATCTTAAGGTAATTTATGTATTCCTTGAAGCTCATATTGATAGTCTGCTTGAAGGAGCGTGAAAAATAGCTGTAGCTTATGCCGAAGCGGTCTGCAACGTCCTTTTCGCTGACCGAAACGAAATTCTCATTGATATACTGAAGCACGTTACTCATGGTCTGCTGAATATTTGCGCCTGCAACGGGTGCCTTTACGGCAATGCCCTTGTCACTTAAGTATTTCACAACGAAGCGGATAACCTTGAGCACGTCCGCCTTCAGAGCCAGCTCGAAGCCTACACCCTTTTCATTCCACTCGCTTATTGCATCAAAGAGAAGCTCAGGTATTCCTGCCGCCTCGGCAAAGGCCTTGCTGTAGACTCTCGGCTGATCGCTTTTTTCGTCAAGGAAGGGGAGAATATACCGTGTTTCCCCCGGTGTCTGCTGAAAGGTGCAAAGAAGCTTCGGAGTAAATTTTATAACAAGATAGCGGCTTACGTCGGAGACGGATTCAAGGCGGTGAGATTCGTTGGAGTTTATGATAATAAGCTCACCCTCGCTGAATTCAAAAAGCTTGTCGTTAAGCCATATATTCATTTTCCCCTCCACAAGATACAGCATCTCAAGGAATTCGTGATAGTGGGCAAAGTGGTCGGGCTCATCAACCGTCTTTGTCATTTCGAGACATTCAACGGGAATTGTAACGCCGTCAACGTCCCTTGCTTTTTCCAGAACTGCTTTTTTCATACGATATCACCACAAATTTATGTAACTTTTGTATAATATAATAATAGCAAAAATTTTCACTTAATGCTATACTTTTTTAAAGAAAAACAAAATAAAGGAGCATAGATTATGATAAGAGTTCTTGTATGGAATGAATTCAGACACGAAAAGGATCCCGAATGTAAGGCAAGTGAGATTTACCCCGACGGTATTCACGCCTGCATTGCAGATTTCCTCGGAAAGGAAGAGGATATCGTTGTAAAAACCGCAACCCTTGACGATGAAAACTGCGGTATCACAAGGGAGATACTTCGTGAAACCGACGTTATTATCTGGTGGGGACATTGCCATCACGACAAGGTACCCGATGAGGTTGCCGCTTTGGTTCAGGAAGAGGTGCTTAACGGTATGGGTGCAATTTTCCTTCACTCTGCCCACAAATCAAAGCCCTTTATGCGCCTTATGGGAACAAGCTGTTCCCTTACCTGGAGAGAGTCTGACGATATGGAAAGGGTATGGGTATCCGCTCCCGGTCATCCCATTGCTCAGGGACTTGGCAGATTCTTCGAGCTTCCCGGTGAAGAGACCTACGGTGAGCCCTTCGGTGTGCCTGCTCCCGATGAAACCGTATTTGTCGGCTGGTATGATGCAGGTGAGGTTTTCCGCTCGGGACTTACCTACGTAAGAGAAAGAGGCAAGGTATTCTATTTCCAGCCCGGCCACGAAACCTATCCTACCTATAAGGACCCCAACGTGCAGAAGATTATCACAAATGCAGTACGCTGGGCAAAGCCCGTCAGCCGTATTGACAACTGTATGGATTGTCCCTGGGTTCCCAAACTGTGAAAATACGCATAAATCCCCGTCTTTAACGTATAAGTGTTCCTTACGGGCATCCGCCAATTTCGGTTGATGTCCGTATTTTTTTTATTTTGTAGGGGACGGCGTCCTCGACGTCCCGTTTTCGGTGGAGTAAATTGTCTGTGTTGAAATCCTGTGTTATATAATAATGTGCCTCGCAGGGGTTCAATTTTTTGTAAATATATTTTTATCCTTGCGGGATGTCGGGGACGCCATCCCCTACAATGTAAAGGCGAAAATCTTCTCTGAAGGTACATTTTTTGCTGTTTGATAAAATAAAATTTTCTGTTTTTTCTTGCAAACGTGTCGGTTTGGTGCTACAATTCTTTTCTGTAATTTATATATCGAGGGAAATTCAAATTGGACGCAAAATATTCATTCAAGGAAAACAAAAAAGCGTTTCTTTCAGGGCTGAAGGACGGCTTTCCCATAGGTCTCGGTTATTTTGCCGTTGCCTTTTCATTGGGAGTGCTTGCTAAAGAAGCAGGGCTTTCCGCCTTTCAGGGCTTTCTTGCAAGTGCGCTGTGTGCGGCATCGGCAGGCGAGTACGTGGCATTTACCTTAATTGCCGCAAATGCCTCTTATCTTGAAATGGCAATAGCCACCTTTGTTGCCAACGCAAGATATCTTCTTATGTCCTGCGCCTTAAGTCAGAAGGCAGACCCCAAAATGCCCTTTATTCACAGACCCCTTTCGGCTATGTACGTAACGGACGAGCTTTTCGGTATTTCAATTGCAAGAGAGGACTTTTTCAACCCCTGGTACCATTACGGAGGCTCTCTTACTGCCGTTCCCCTATGGGCAATAGGAACTGCGGCAGGCGTAATTGCAGGTAATATTCTTCCCGTCTCCGTTGTAAGTGCCCTTTCCGTTGCCCTTTACGGTATGTTTATGGCAGTTTTCATCCCCCCTGCAAAGAAGGATAAAATCATCGCAGGTCTTGTTGTGGTAAGCTTTCTTTTAAGCTATATTGCAAGTATTCTTCCCGTGATTTCCGATATTGCCGAGGGAACGAGAACAATCATCCTGACTGTTATCATTGCAGGTGCGGCGGCAATTCTCTTCCCGAGAAAGGATGAAGAGGAGGAAAGCTCAAATGGATAAAAATATTTATATATACATTCTTATTATGGGTGCGGTGTCATACCTTATAAGGGCAATTCCCATGACACTTCTGAGAAAGCCCATAAAAAACCGCTTTATAAAATCGTTTCTTTATTATGTTCCTTATGTTACCCTGGCTGTTATGACCTTCCCGGCAATAATCAATGCAACCGGGACTCCAATATCGGGTATTTTAGCCCTTGTTGTGGGAATTGTCACGGCGGCAATAGGCTTTAACCTTATAAAGGTTGCCGTTTCCTGCTGTGTAACCGTGTTTATTGCAGAGCTTATAATTACATACCTTATTTAAGAAGCCGTTACAGGCTTCTTTTTTTTGTTGAATATTGGCTGTTTATGTGGTAATATAAATACGAGGTGATATTTATGAGAAATCTTATAATTACAAGAGAAAAAAGCTTTGTTGCCTGTCTTGCTGTTATGAAGGTCTATATCGAGGATCCCCTGAACCCCGAGCTTACAATAAACAATACTCCCTGCAGAAAGCTCGGTACACTTAAAAACGGCGAGCAGAAGAGCTTTCCCATTGAGGACACCGCCGCAAGAGTGTTCGTTATTGCAGATAAGCTTTCAAAGAGCTTTTGCAATGAATTCTTTGATGTACCTGCAGGTACATTTGACGTAGCCATAAAGGGTAAGAATCACTATAATGTATTTGCAGGAAATCCCTTCCGATTTGAAGGTGTTGACAATGAAGAGGTTCTTGCCAACAGAAAGAAGACAAGAAGAAAAAGCTACATTCTTATGGCAATTATTATGCCCATTGCCCTGATAATAGGCTTCTGCTTAGGATATTTCGGTGTTGGCTCCGGAGAAGCATCTCCCGAAACCTTCTCAAGAGAGGGAATGTCCATTACCCTTACAAGTGATTTTATGTACGTTCCTCAGGAGGGCTATACCGCCTGCTACGGAAATGCACAGTATTCTGTTCTGGCAATAAAAGAGGAATTTTCGCTGTTCCCCGAAAAAATCACGCTTGATGAATATGCAGACCTTGTGCTGGCTGAATCCCCCGATATAGAGGTTCTTGAATACGAGGGGCTTAAGTGCTTTGAATATGCCGCAGAGGGCGGAGGCGGTGTTGAATACTGCTATTTTGCCACCGTTTTCGAGACGGATGATGCCTTCTGGCTTATTCAGTTTGCAACCGAAACGGAAAAATATGAGGAAGCCCTGCCGTCCTTTATTGAATGGGCAAAGACCGTTACCTTTGAATAAAATTTCAGCTGTCTGTTTTGTGCAGACAGCATTTTTTTGTAAAAATATGGATTTTCGCTTTTTCTTGTGTTATACTGAATTATATTTTTAACGGAGAGAAAATAAGATGACTGTTATCGAAAACAAAACCTTTGATGAAGAAAGAGCGCTTTACGGTTCAGATTCCGTAAAAGCCGTAAGCTGCCGCTTTGACGGACCCCGTGACGGGGAAAGTGCTTTTAAGGAAAGCAAGAATATTGAAACGGAAGGCTGTTATTTTAATCTCAGATACCCCTTCTGGCATACTCATACCCTTAAAATCACCGACTGCGAAATGACCTCCCTTTGCAGAGCTGCTTTGTGGTACAGCGATAATATTACCATCGAAAACACAAAGCTTCACGGCATAAAGGCATTAAGGGAATGTGACTGTGTAAGGATCAGAAATTCCGGTATTATTTCTCCCGAATTTGGCTGGTTTTCAAAAAATATCATAATGAATAATACATCTGCCGAGGGCGAATATTTTATGCTCAGAGCCGAAAACCTCACCTTTACGGATGTGACCCTTCACGGAAAATATTCCTTCCAGTACATTAAAAACTGCACCTTTGAAAACTGCAATTTTGACACCAAGGATGCCTTCTGGCACGCAGAAAACATAGTGGTAAAAAATTCTGTCATAAAGGGTGAATATCTTGCCTGGTATGCAAAGAATATCACCTTTATCGACTGTAAGATTTCGGGTACGCAACCTCTTTGCTATTGCGAAAATCTTAAAATGATAAACTGCACAATGGAAGAAGCCGACCTGTCTTTTGAAAAAAGTGCGGTTGAAGCGGAAATTACCACCCCTGTTGTCAGTATCAAAAATCCCAAAACCGGATACATAAAAGTACCCTCTTACGGGGAGCTTATTCTTACGGAAGAAACAACCTGTGAAATAATAACAGAATAAAAAATGCCTGCATTCCTACGCCGCCTGTTGGTAAGGAAGTTTTTCTTTAGCAAGTGAAAAAATTGCACAATAATGCGTTAAAAACCGCCGATATGCGTCAGCATTATCGGCGGCTTTTGCCTTTTCTTGCACATTTTTTTCGCTTGTTAAAGTGCTTCGCAGTTTCGTAAGAACTGGAAATTTCTTGTATTGAAGCCAAAAATGCAGTAAGGCTGACGCCTTACGAGGCTTTTGGCAATAATACGGGGAATTTTGTTAGAGAAACAAATACTTCCTTATCAACAGGCGGCGTAGAATGCGGGCATTTTTATGCTTTCGGACAGATGTGCATTAACGTTGGCGGACAAAAGTGCGGTAGGGGCGGGGTTGCCCCGCCCGTATCCTTCTGTAATCAGCTTTTTGTGAAGTAAACTGCAGAAGAAAAAACGGGAGGGGAGACCCCTCCCCTACGATTGACAGAAAAATTGAAATTATGCTTCCGAATCGTTTATTTCAAGGACAACGTATTTTTTGCCGTTCTTTATTGCCACGTTCATTTTTTCAAAGCAGACGTAGGTTTTTTCAAGCTCGTTATACATTTTTGTGATGTCGGCTCCCTCTGCTTCAAAATATAAAAGCATAGAGCTGTCTTTGTTTTCAGAAAAAGCGGGAATAAGCATAAAATCTCTCCTTTAAATAAGTGTTCTTACCCAGACCTTTTTAAGCACAAGGGTAAGGCCTAAAACCACCTTTACAATGTTTATAGCCTGAACAATGGGGAAGACCCAGTAGATTGAAAGGCCAAGGTAATAAAGAAGGAAGGCACAGGGAACGGACAGCACCCATAATGCACCCGAGTCAAAAAGGAAGGTGATAAATGTCTTACCTCCCGAACGAAGGGTGAAGTATGCGGCATTTGCAATGGAATCCATCCACATAACACAGGAGAACACTCTTATGAAGTAAACTGCAAGCTCCTTTGCCGCATCGTCTGTTTCGGAGTAAAGGGAGGGGATAAGCGAGCCTACCGTAAAAAGAAGTATTCCCATAACAATACTTAATATAAGTGAAAATACAATAAGCTTGTTTACGGCGTCAACTGCCTCCTTGTGCTTTTCTGCACCCAGGAGCTTTCCTGCAATAATACCGATTGAGGAGCCCATAGAAAGAAAGGCAATCATAAAGAGGTTATTTACTGTACTTGCAATGCTGTAGCCTGCCACAACCATAGGTCCGTGAAGGGAATATGCAACGGAAAGAAGTGACATACCCGTTGACCATAAAACCTCGTTGCAGAAAATGGGAAGAGCCTTCTTTGTAACGGAAATTGTGAGGTCTTTAGGCACCTTGAAGCTGTCGAAGAGATATCTTACGTAGGGGAATTTTGTCTTTCTCTTGTGTACGGCATATACTACGAGAATTATGAATTCCACGTAGCGGGAAAGCACAGTTGCAACAGCCGCACCCTTTACGCCTGCAATAGCGTGAAGACCTATCTTGTCAAAAATGAGAAGATAGTTGAAAACACAGTTTACCACAACTGCAATAAGTCCCGTAATCATAGGAGTGAAGGTGTCGCCCGTCTCACGAAGAGTACCTGCAAAGGCGTTTGCAAGAGCAAAGGGCAGAAGACCTATAAGAATAATCATAAGGTATTCTTTTGCATAGCCCATTGTGGCAGCAATGTCAACACCGTCTCCGTTTTCGTGGAGGAAAAGGGAAATAAGATTTTCGTTGAATAAAAGGAAAATTCCCAGTCCTATAAGGAAAAGCACAATGCAGATATAAATTTTATATCTGAGCGTATGTCTTATTCCTTCGTTGTCCTTCTTGCCGTAAAACTGTGCGGTAAAAATACCCACACCGCTTATTGCTCCGAAAATGGCAAGGTTAAAAATAAAAACAAGCTGATTAACAACGGAAACGCCCGTCATCTGTTCGGTGCCTACAGAGCCCACCATCAGATTGTCGAGCATATTTACAAGATTTGTTATGAAGTTCTGCAGCATTATGGGAATTGCCACAGTAAAGGTCATTTTATAAAATGCCTTATCGCCGAATAATTTTTTTATGTTCATTTTTCCTCCATAAGCCATAATTCAGAAAAAAAGAGATGTGAGTACGGTAGGGGCGGGGTTGCCCCGCCCGCCTCATAACATCTGTAGCTTTTTCAAAAATAACAGCTCTCTGAATCGGGAGGGGAGACCCCTCCCCTGCAACGATAAATTATGATTTTGTATAAAGTATATGTCTGAATTTAAGACCGTTTTCTTCGCCCTCGTCGAGAAGCTCGCTTTTCCACTCGGTTAAATCTATTTCGGGAAAATAAACGTCCGCATCCTTATCCTCGAAATCCACTTCTGTTATATAGAGCTTATCTGCCAGGGGGAAATATGCCTTATAAATGCTCGCTCCCCCGATGATGAAAACCTCCTCTGTTTCGCTCTCCTTAAGAGCTGCATCGATATCGGTCACAACCGTCGCTCCGGGAGCATCAAAATTTTTGTCGGATGATATCACAATATTTTTTCTGCCGGGAAGGGCCTTGGGGAGAGACTGAAAGGTCTTTCTGCCCATAATTATGCTTTTGCCCATTGTGGTTGCCTTAAAAAACTTAAGGTCAGAGGGGAGATACCACAAAAGGTCGTTGTCTTTGCCTATTTCGTTATTTGTGCCCTTGGCAACGATCATTGAAACTGTCATAATTCACCTTACTGGGCAATGGGGAAGGATATCTTTCCCATGTGCTGATAATCTGTTAATTTAATGTCGAGTAAATCCTTGGAATTGTCAAATTCGAAGAAGTCCTTTACCTCGGGATTGAGCCATAATTTCGGTGCAGGGTAAGAGCCGTTTTCATCGAATCTCTTAATCTGCTCCTTAATTCCCTCAATCTGATTTACGTAAATGTGGGCATCCTTAATACTCCAGTCAAGAGTGCCGGGCTTCAGTCCCGTTACGTGGCAGAGCATCATAAGAAGCACGCTGTACTGTGTGACATTGAAGGGAAGTCCTAAGGGCACGTCACAGCTTCTCTGATGCACCCAGGCATTGAGTCTGCCGTCCGTTACGTCCCATTCGCTGCTCCATACGCAGGAGGGGAGCACCGCCGTGTCAAGATAATCGTTCTGATAAAGGGACATTATCATTCTTCTGTCACGGGGGTTATTTTTAAGTGTATCAATAAGCTTCTCGGTAAGCCCGAATTTATTTACAATCCAGCCGTAAGCGGTGCCTATTGTGTGTGCCCACTCCTTGCCGAATTCCTTTTTTATCTCTTTTTTGACTAAATTGCCGTTTCCGTCGGGCACCATCTGTGTGGCAGTCCAGAAGCCTTCCTCGTCAATTTCCCATTCGTCCCATATGTGGACGTTTCTTTCCTGAAGCCAGCGCACGTCATTTGACTGTGCCTGATAAAACCACAGCATTTCAAGAACCGCCTGACGGATAAAGAGCTGCTTTGTGGTAAGTATGGGAAATTCCTCTCCCAGGTCAAAATGAAAATGGTGTGAAGGCACCTTTATTGTATCAATGCCCGTTCTGTTCTCAACACGGACACCCTCAGAAAGTATTCTTTTGCATAAATCAAGATAATCCTTGTCCCATTTAGACATAGCCTTTTCTCCTTAAACTGAAAAGCCTAAAAGCCTTTCTGCGTTTTTATGTGCTATTTTCTCTCTTATGTTATCGGAAATGTTCATTTTCATAAGGTTTTCTCTTTCGGTTGTCGGGGAGCCCAGGGGGAAGTCACTTGCAAAAAGCACTCTTTCCTCACCGAAGGCAGACACAAGCTCAGTACCCTTTTCGAGAGATATTCTGTCAAAGGAGCTGGAAATGTCAACAAAGCAGTTTTCCATATCGGAAAGACAGCGAACACCCTCATCGGGCATTGACCAGCCGCCGAAATGTGCCGCAACCGTCTCAAGACGGCGGAAATCCTTCATAACTCTTCTTAGTCTTTCGGGATGTGAGTATGAATATCTGTAATCTCCCGAATGTACCATAAGAGGTATTTTTCCCTCGATTATTTCATAAACGGGATACATACGGGGGTCGTCGATATTAAAAAGCTGGGTATCGGGATGAAGCTTTATGCCGTGAAGCCCCATATTCATAAGCCTTTCGGTTTCGGCTTCAATATTTTCCATCCCTGCGTGCACCGTTCCGAAGCAGTAAAATTCCTTATGCTCCTTCTGCATTTCAGATGCGAAATCATTTATGTGTGATACCCCCGAGGGCTTTACCGCAACGGGAAGCACAACGCTTAAGACAATGCCGTTTTCCTTTGATACCTCAAGAAGTCTTCCTGCGGTGCCTACGTTTTCCGCCTTCATAGAGTAGAAGTTTTCTATGCTCTCGGTTGCCTTTTTGGCAATAGCATCGGGGTAAATATGTGTGTGAAAATCTATAAGCTTCATTATTTGTTCTTAAGACGCTTATCAAGCTTTACGGAAAGCTTTGTGCCTACGCTCTGGAAAATCTGTACCATAATAACAAGAAGAATTACCGCAAGAAGCATTACAACGTACTTGTAGCGGTAGTTGCCGTAGTTGATTGCAATTTTACCGTGACCGCCGCCGCCGATGATACCGCTCATTGCGCTGTAGCCTAAAATTGTGGTAATTGCAATTGTGAAGTTTGAAATAAGAGAGGGTACGCTTTCGGGAATCATAACCTTTCTTATGATGTCAAAGGGGGAGGCTCCCATGCTCTGTGCGGCTTCAATTATATTGGGGTTAACCTCTCTGAGAGAGCTTTCCACAAGACGGGCTACAAAGGGGAAGGCGGCAATAACAAGGGGAACAATTGATGCTACCGTACCGAT
>JAZNAI010000195.1:0-2033 GCA_045586465.1 Acutalibacteraceae bacterium
GTCGGCAACAACAATTCCCGAGCCCGAAGTGATAACATTATCGCTGCCCTTTGTGTTCGAGCTTCTGCCCGATACATTCTTCTGTCCTTTTACTATAAGTACATCGTCGCTTATGGAATCGCAGGTGAAAAATTCTTTCCACTGATCGGCTAACACGCCTCCGAGTGCCCCGATTCCGGCTTTAATAAGTCCCATAAATTATTTCTCCTTTCAGTTAATGGTTATTGTTATACGAGGGGATCTGCCTGAGACAGCTGAGCCTCGTTTTCTCTCTTTTCTCTGATGAATTTATAGATAGGTTCAAGATTCTTTCTGTCAAGAGGATAGCCGAACTTCATAAGAAGCCATACGCCCGTGTAAACTATTGCAGGGATTACGGTGCAGATAAGCATAATCTTCTGGCTTGTGCCCTCTACGAAGCCGTAGGTGTCGCCTGAATAGTTTGCCCATTGTAAGAGGAAAAGCCCGAGTCCGTCGGCAATTGTCTGACCGAGCTTTCTCGAGAAGGTGTAAACCGCATAAACCGCACTTTCGTTACGGATGCCCGTTTTGTATTCCTGATAGTCGATAACGTCCATAACAACCGCCCAGCAGGTAAGGCTTACGAAGGTGTATCCGAAGCCTATAAGAAGAAGGCTTGCCATAAATATCCAGGCGGGAAGTCTGCCGTTTACGGGGTCTATCATAGCGAGTATTTTAGGATTATTTGCAATTATTGCAATACCCACGGATGCAGCCGCCGCAATAACGGAGAAGTTACCGCAAAGCTCCTTCTTGCCGAATCTTTCAACGAGCTTCGGAGTTAAAAGAACGAAAATAACCATAGAAAGATAGTTGCATATTGTTCCGATGGTACCAAGTCCTGTGTTCAGGAAGTAGTTTTTATAAAGATAAGCATTGAAGGAGTTGAACTGGAGCTGACCGCTTATAAGTATACCTGCAAGGGCTACCGTAATAAAGGGACGGGACTTAAGAAGTCCGCCGTAGGTTGCCTTGAAATCGAACTTGGGTTCGGGAGCAGAGGGAACTCTTTCCTTTGTGGTCTTATAGCCCCACAGATAGAAGATAATTGAAAGAATACCCATTACGAGACCGAAAACGAACATCTTGTTACCGTCCGCATCCTCAATTACCTTGCCCGTTACGGGGTCAAGCATAGGCTGACCTGCACCGTCAAGCCTTGTGGTGTAAATAAGCATAGGTGCAAGAAGTGAAACAACTGCACCGCCCACACCTGAGCCGATTGAACGGAAGGTCGAAAGAAGCGTTCTGCCCTTGGGGTCATCGGTGATTACCGATGCCAATGAGCCGAAGGGGATATTCATACCCGTATACATCATACCGTAGAAGGTGTAAGCAACAAGGGCAATTACGAAAAGAGCCACGGTGTTTGATGTTAATTTATGGTATGGCAAGAAGCACAGAACCGTTGAAATGCCGAGGGGAACTGATACCCACTTTAAGTAGGGACGGAATTTGCCGTCCTTTGTGGGGCGCTTTTTTGCAACCATAGCACCCCATATCGGGTCATTTATACAGTCCCAGAGACGGGTGATAATGAGCATAATACCTGCCCACGCAGCAGGAATTTTCAGAACGTCCGTCATAAAGAGCTTCAGATAGCCCGATATATAGGTAAGGTTGAACATATTGCCGGCTTCCGCTATTGTGTAGCCTGCAGCCTCTTTTATACCTATACGGTTAGGATGGTTGTTTATTTCCTTTTGCTTTTTCTCTTTTGCCAAGGCTTTCATCTCCGTTTCTCTACAGATAAAAAAATTATACCATAAAATTTTTTGAATGTAAATCATAATTTACAGAAGTAATTTGCATTTTGTACCCGTAGGGGAGGGGTCTCCCCTCCCGATTCAGAAAGTTGTTATTTTTTTGAAGAAAAGTTACTGATATTATGAGGCGGGCGGGGGCGAATGAGTGTGCCGCTGCCGGGGGCAGATGAAGGCACACGAAAGAGGTGAAGAAACAAGGAGTATTGCGACCGCTCTAAGGGAAGCAAGACGACTATGTTTCTGAGG
>JAZNAI010000196.1:0-4200 GCA_045586465.1 Acutalibacteraceae bacterium
GCAGCACTCTCCTTTCCGAGAACAAGAGGTCCGCCTGTGGGAGTAGGCTCTGTGCAAGGGACTGCAAGGGGAAAATCTCGCTCTAATCTTAGCGGTTCCGTACCCGCAATCTCAGTATCGTTTTCCATAAGGTCGGAAAGAAGAATAATCCTTTTATCAAGCTTTTCAGCGGTCGGGTAAACTGTTTCGACTGCACGGACGAGAGTGCTTGAATATATTCTGTCAATCCCTGTCAGCAGACAGCTGTCGCACAGCTTTTGTGCCTGACTAAGCCCCATCGGGCTTAAAGGAGGGTCATCCTTCTGATACTCGTGCTCGTAGGGTATGCCTGCATTTCCGCAGGACTCGGCATGACGTACAAAGGAAATTACAAAATCTATATTTCTGTTCATAATTTCCTCCTTTATTATACTGTTCTTATTATATAAATCATAACATAAGTAAAATATCTTTACAAGTAAAATATACAAATTAATTAAAATTTGAATAATTAAATTAAAAATTTTGTTAAAATAATCAACAAATTCTTCAAAAATTTCCCCAAAACTATAGCATTTTCTTTCAGAATGATATATTATTCAATTAGAAAAATCCGAGGAGGCTTTGTTATGGCTTTTATAAGAGACAAAAAAGAGGAACGAACGGGCTTTCAATCAAGCTCCCCTTTGCTTAAAAATATTGATAATCGCTGTGACTTTGTTATGGTGTACGGTCTCGGGGATACTACTGCCGAAAGAATAATGCAGCATAAAGACGCAGGCTACGTTATTCATTTTATGACGGGTATAGCCTGGGGACACTATACCGATTATCTATACGGTGAATATGACGGCACAAATCATTGGGACGAGGCTCAGCAGGACCGCTTCGGAAATCTTATTGTTCACGGTAAGGACGCACCTTATATGGTTCCGACCGTTGCATTTGCCGATTATCTTAGCATTAAGCTTCGTGCAATTGTTGATGCAGGAGCCGATGCAATACACGTTGAGGAGCCCGAATTCTGGGACAGAGGAGGCTACTCCCCTGCCTTTAAGCGTGAATATGAATTATATTACAAAGAGCCCTGGAAAGCACCTCACGAAAGCGTTGATGCAAAATATAAGTGCGGTCGTCTCAAGGCATACCTCTACAGCAGAACCATTGACAGAGTTTCTTCATCGCTAAAGGAATATGCTAAAGTAAAATACGGCAAAGACCTTCGTTTTTATGTTCCGACACATTCTCTTATTAATTACACACAATGGAAAATTGTCAGCCCCGAGGGAAAGCTATCTGATATTCCCGGTGTTGTCGGCTGTATTGCTCAGGTGTGGACGGGCACGGCAAGAGAAGAAAACTGGTTTGACGGTAAATTCCGTGAAAGAACCTTTGAAACGGCATATCTTGAATACGGTGTTATGCAGGAGCTCGTCAAGGGAACGGGCAGAACAATGTGGTTTTTGCACGACCCGATTGAGGATAATCCTATATTCGACTGGAATGACTACAGAAAAAATTATTTCTGCACCGTTGCGGCTTCTCTTTTGCATCCGAAGGTAAATAAATACGAAATCTGCCCCTGGCCGAACCGTGTATTCAATGACGCATATCCCAAGGGCTCACCCGAGGCTGAATTAATACCCGAGGAATACGAAACAATTCTTAATAACACCTTTAACACTCTCGGTACACTTGAGGCTGCTGAGGAGTCCTCTTTCCGTGTGGGAATACTTGTGGGCGACTGTCAGCTTTATCAGAGAGAATATCCCGACTGCTGCTTCAGAGATGTTGCAAAAGAGGTCGTGGGGACGGTCCTGAAGGATGACGGGGAGCTGATTGAGAGATTTAAGAATGAATTGTTCGCAGGCGCCGAGGACAATGAGCTGATGCTGAGATTTATGTCATCAAACGCCTTCCCTGCCTTCTATTCCCTGGCTCTGCCCCTTCTTAAATACGGTATAGCCGTCCGTCCCGTGCTTCTTGACAATGTAAGAAGATACGTAGGATATCTTGACGACTACGATATGCTTTTAATGAGCTACGAATATATGAAGCCCGATTATCCCGATATAAACAACTCATTAGCATCCTGGGTTCGTGAGGGCGGTCAGCTGATATACGTCGGTGACGGCACCGATCCCTTTAATGAAATTTCCTCATGGTGGACGGGCAAATTCAAAAATCCCGCAGAGCATCTTTTTTCAATGCTCGGAGTTCCCTTCAATGAGAAAAAGGCTATATATTCCTGCGGTGAAGGCAGCGTTTCTTACATAAAAGAAAATCCCTGTATTTTCTGCTATTCGAAGGCAAATGCCGATATTTTAAGAGATATTTTCCTTGAAACAGCTGAGAGAAAGGGACACAGCCCTGAATTTAGCAATAATCTCGTAATCCAAAGAGGAAATTATATTATTGCAGCTGTTATGGATGAGAGCATCAATGACGAGCCTCTTGTATTTACCGGACTTTTTGCTGATATGTTTTCTCCTGATTTTGAAATAATCACGGAAAAGGTGCTGCTTCCCGGAGAAAAGGCAATGCTTCAGGATATGAGCCGGGTAAATAATTATGAAATTGTCGGCACATCGGTAAGAGTGAATGAAGTCATACCTATGTCTGATAAGGTTATAATCAGAACAGAAGGAGCAGAAATGCGAAGGGCAAATCTGAGAATCAAGCTCCCCTTTGCTCCCGTTAATGTATTGATTGACGGTGAAAAAGCAGAGCTTTCTTATGATACACTAAGCAGAACAGCACTTATTTCATTCGGTAACGTAACAGGCGAAAGAAAAATCACAATTGAATAATCAGAATACAAGAAATCGAGGCACCCGGAAACGAGTGCCTCATTGCATCTATTTTATTTAACTTCTTCAAAATGAAGTGCAAAGCTATCGCCGTCACGGTCAGGATAATAGAACATCGAAATACCGGCATTCATAAGAAGTGCACCTGAGTAAACCTCTCCGTCCTCAAGGCACTTATAATACTTTTCAGAGTCAAGACCCTTGAGCTTGATAAAGAAGTTTCTTGCCTCCGTAAAGAACTTGATAACAACCGTCAGCATTGCCTCACGCTTATCCTCGCTTACAAATTCCCACGCTACTCTGTAGGGGTCATCCCAGGGGGAAATGATTCTGTAAAGGTCGCCGTAATGAATAAGGTCATAATACTTATGATAATCGGCAATCTGAGTTTTGATTTCTGCACGAGCCTCTTCGCTTATTTTTCCGGGGTCAAGTTCATAACCGAAGGAACCCCACATTGCGACATTTCTCTTGGTTTCATAGCCTGAACGTCTTGAAGCCGAAACGTGAGCACCCTGAACGGATGCGGGATAACAAAGAGATGAGCCGAACTGAATATCAACACGTGACAGCGCATCGGTGTTATCGGAGCACCATATCTGAGGTGAGAAATACATCATACCGGGGTCATAACGTCCGCCGCCGCCCGAGCAGTTTTCAAGAAGAATATGGGGATAAGCTTCAAGAATACGTCCCATAAGCTCATAGGTGCCGAGAATGAAGCGGTGGAAGAATTCGCTCTGTCTTTCGGGAGGAAGAATGGCTGAGCCTGCCTCGGTAATGTTACGGTTAAAGTCCCACTTAACGTAATCGATATCGTTATTGCTGAGAACCTCACTTATCTTATTGAAAAGATAGTCCCTTACATCCTGCCTTGTCATATCAATAACATACTGATGTCTGCCGATAGAGCTTTCACGGCCGGGTACGTGAATATGCCAATCGGGATGTGCACGGAAAAGGTCTGAATCAGGAGAAATCATTTCGGGCTCGTACCAGATACCGAATTTAAGTCCAAGCCCCTTAATACGGGAAACAAGTGAGCCGATACCGCCTCTTAACTTATCCTCATTAACCTCCCAGTCACCGAGAGCACAGGTATCGTCATTACGCTTACCGAACCAGCCGTCGTCCATAACGAGCATTTCAATGCCTGTTTCCTTTGCCCATTTTGCAATGTCAAAGAGCTTATCATCATCAAAATCAAAGTAGGTTCCTTCCCAGTTGTTTATAAGAAGAGGACGCTTTGCCTTCTTCCAGGGACCTCTTACAAGGTTATTATTATAAAGCTTATGGAAGGTACGGCTCATTCCGCCGAGACCCTCATCGGAGTAAACAAGAACTGCTTCGGGTGAATAGAATTCTTCACCGGGAGCGAGCTTCCAGGAAAAATCAGAGGGGTCAATACCCA
>JAZNAI010000197.1:0-4292 GCA_045586465.1 Acutalibacteraceae bacterium
CTCATAGGGCTTGTCGGGAATTTTTACGGCTTCGGGGGCAGTATCAAACCTTTCCTCTGTTTTTATTTCCTTTCGGGGCTCTGTTTTTGTTTCAGGCTTGTTTTCCGTTTTCTCGGGGATTTTAATTTCAATTTCAACAGGTGTAAAGTCTTTTGCCGTGCTGTTTTCGGGTACAAGAATTTCACCTGAATTGCCGCTTATTGTAAGCGTGATTCTGCCGTTTTCGGCTTTTACGGTACCGCCCGACAGGGCTTTTTTGTATGTGCCGTCGGCAGGGAAGGAGACAGAAGCGTCCTTGTCGTCATTATTTACCGCAACAATAACCTTACTGCCGCCAAGTATTCTTGCAAAAGCAAACTGTCTGTTTGTAAGCAATAATTCCTTGTATTCACCGTAGGACAGCTCCTTGAATTCCTTCTTTATCCTTATAAGAGCCGAGGTGAGCCTTGTTACGGGATTTTCCTTGATTTTGTCCTTTAATTCACCGTAATCAAGATACGGACGAAGGGATGCATCGGAGTGTCTTTCCTTTCTGCCCTCGGTGCAGAATTCCGAGCCGTAGTAAACGGAGGGAATTCCGGGAAGGGTGAAAAGGAGAATGTTTACGGGTACAATATGCCTTTTATCGGAAAGCTTTGTGTAAATTCTTTCAACGTCGTGATTATCGGAGAAATTATAAAGCTGAAGATTTTTGCACATTTCAAAGTTTCTTTTTATTGTGTGTGCGATTTCAAAATAATTTCTGTCGTTGTGTCCCGAGAAAAGTGCCTTGTGAAGGGTGTAGTTTGTAACGGAATGAAGGGTATCTGCATTTGCCCAACGGCTGTAATCCCCGTGTATTACCTCGCCCATAAGCCAGAAATCAGGCTTTACCTCATTTGCCGTTCTGCGAAGTGCCTTCATAAAATCAAAGTCAAGGACATCTGCCGCATCAAGACGGATTCCGTCAATGTTAAATTCGCTTACCCAATATCTTATAACGTCGCAGATATAGTTTACAACCTCGGGATTTTTTTGATTGAGCTTTACCAGTAAATCGTATCCGCCCCAGTTTTCGTAGGAAAAGCCGTCATTATAGGAGTTATTTCCCCCGAAATTAACATTGTACCAGTTTTTGTAGGGAGAGCCTTCACGCTTTTCCTTAATGTCCTTAAAGGCGAAAAAGTCTCTGCCCGTATGGTTAAAAACACCGTCAAAAATCACTCTTATTCCGTATTCGTGGCAGTAAGCAATGAACTTTTTCAGATCGTCGTTTGTACCAAGACGGGAGTCGAGCTTTTTATAGTCCGTGGTTTCATAGCCGTGTCCCACGGATTCAAAAAGCGGTCCGATATAAAGA
Organism: Acutalibacteraceae bacterium; assembly: GCA_045586465.1. Lineage (GTDB taxonomy): Bacteria > Bacillota > Clostridia > Oscillospirales > Acutalibacteraceae > RUG806. Next base: position 1,340 of record JAZNAI010000197.1, read on the forward strand.
GCGTTGAAGCCCGTTTCTTTAATGTGATCTATCCAGTCATAAAGCATATTTATACGGGAAACGGGGGCAGAATAGTCATTTTCTGAGGGTGCTCCCGTAAGCCCTAAGGGGTAAATATGATAAAATACAGCTTCATCGTACCAAGCCATAAAGTGCCTCCGCCTTAAGTAAATTTTCTGCTGAAACGGACGGTATTCTGCCGAGTCCGTCGGGGCCCACGTTCAGAAGGTAGTTTATACCCATAGAATTGAGCCTTTTTCTTCTGTCTGCTATTTCCTCGGGACTTATCCAATTGTTGTCGTAATACTTAAAGCCCCAGGATGAATTCATCGTACCTGCGGTTTCGTAAAGACCCTTGGGGGAGAATTTCAGTCCGTCAAGGCTGTTGGGGTCGCTGTTCTCTTCTACCTTGAATTCAGAAGGATATTCGTTATCTCCGAGGGAAACATAGTCATAGGCACCGTTGCCGATTCTTGAATTAATAAGACAGTCAGGCTGATATTCCTTAACAAGGTTGTTAAGTTTCAGGCTCTGTTCCTTTGTGATTGTATGAGGAACGTCAAACCACATTAAAAGAAGGTCGCCGTAATTTTTTACAAGCTCAGTCACCTGAGGGAGAATCTTTTCTTCAAAGCAGATGCTGAAATCCTTCTTTTCTCTTTCGGGAAAGTCCCAGCTGTTGTCCCAGCTGACACCCGAACAGCCCGAGAATTTGTCGTATCCGCCCCCGTGAAAATGGTGCCAGTCAAGCTCCTGAGAGTAATAAAGTCCGAATTTAAGCCCGTACTTATAGCAGGCCTCGCCCAGCTCTGCCACTACGTCACGTCCGAAGGGGGATGCATCAACAATATTATATTTATCTGCATATGACTTGAACATTGCAAAGCCGTCGTGATGCTTGGAGGTAAAAACAAAATATTTCATACCTGCATCCCTTGCAAGTCTTATCCATTCGTCCGCATCGAAATATACGGGGTTAAACACCTTTGCAAGACGTGAATACTCTTCATTGGGTATTGCCATAAAGCTCTGTATCCACTCTGCATAGTCATTCACGTGTCTGCCCTTATATTCGCCTGCAAGAAGAGAATAAAGCCCCCAGTGCGCCATCATTCCGTATCCTGCATTCTTGAACCATTGTACATTATCCATCAGAGCACCTCCGTTTTTTTATTATGTCACAAAAAAACTTTTCAGTCAACCGAATGAGCAGTCTTTTGTACTGAAATATTTGTTAAATATTGCTTTATGACAAGATATTCTGTATAATGAAAAAAACGGCATTGGAGATACAATTTATGAAAATATTATTGCTTGTTCTTGTGATTCTGTCCCTTCTTATGCCTGTCGCAGTAAACAGAAAGCTGTTTCCGAGCCTCAACGGTCTTCAGACCAAAATGCTTTGCGCCTTTATGTATATTCTCGTCGGAATCTGTGCTGTTCTTAATTTTACGGGAGATATAAAATATTCCCTGTTAATTTTCAGTGCGATGATTTTCGGATTTTTAGGGGATTTCTTTTTAAGCTGGCGAAACGAGAAATATTTCCTTTTCGGTGTTTTGTTTTTCGGAATAGGGCATATAGCTTATATTTTTACGTTTATGTTAATCGGAAGCGGTGCGCTGACGGAATATTTCTTTATTCCCGTAATAATTACGGCAGTTCTTGCAGCATCTCTTTGTATTGTGATAAAGCTTGTTAAAATTAAACTGAAAAAGGAGCAGAAGCCCCTTTTGCTGTACGGACTGATTCTCTGTCTTTCTTTTGCATCTGGTGCTGTAAGAGGCGTTTTTGCCATTATTTCAGGGGATGTTTTCTTCGGCTTGTGTCTTCTTGCAGGTTCGACATTATTTATAATTTCCGATGTTTTTCTTGCTGTCGGAATGCTGGGAATCAGACTTCCGAAAATATTTAATCACGCAGTATCCTATACCTATTTCCCTGCACAGACCCTGTTGGCTGTCAGCATATTTTTCTCATAAAAGCATAAGGCTCCGTTTAGTCGGAGCCTTATGTTATGCCTTGTTTTTAATATTCAGCTTTTTCTTTATTACAAGAAGAATTGCGATGCCCACAACCGGGAAGAGAGCTGCTACGAGCATTGCGGCTTTCATTCCTACCTGCTCGGGGCTCAGGGAAAGACTTGTGCCGAGATTCACCGCAAATTCACTTACCGCTACCTTGTCCATAACAATTCCCAGTAACTGCGGAGCAATTGAAGCACCGAAATCACCGCCTGCCGCCATTAGGGCATAGGCAGCAACTCCCACGTGAGGAAGCTTTTCTTCCATAAGAATAAGAGAGCCGGGCCACAGCATAGCGGTGCATACGCCCGTCAGTATGCAGGCAATAAGAGAAAGTACGGGAACGGGGGAAATACCTGCTGCAATGTAGCAGACTGCCGCACCCGTCATTCCGAAAAACAGCACCTTCCAGATGTTTTTGCCTTTTTTTGCGTACCATGTACGGGTAAGGCCGAGAGCAATTCCGAAAAGAGCCATACCGAGAATATCACCTACAAGCTTCGGCAGATGCAAGGCACTTTCAATATAGCTTGAAATCCAGTTCGTCATTGAGTTTTCGGCGGCGCTGCCGAAGAATATGCAAAGAACGCAAAGGGTCATAATGAGGGTCTTTTTGCCCGCTTTTTTGCCGTTTTCTTCTCCTCCCATATTTACATCGGGCATAGGAGACGTGCTGAACATAATAAACGCACCGAGAGGCACTACAGCCCAGAAAAGGGTAAGATACATCCAGTTTTCCGTACCGAAAATGCGAAGAAAAAGGGTGCTTATAACTACAACGCTTACAACACCGTAGGCATAAAGGGAAGGCAGAAGGCTCATATCTCTGGCGGGATTTTCAGAGGGAATAGCCGCCACAACGGGGGATAACAGCACCTCTGAAAGACCTGCGGAAATTGAGAAAATAAAGGTGCCGATTACAAGTCCTA
>JAZNAI010000198.1:0-1562 GCA_045586465.1 Acutalibacteraceae bacterium
TTTACTTCCTTCATACCGCCGAATTTAGAAACATTTTTTGCCACGTGGTAGGTAATTGCAGGGTTGCCGTCAAAAAGACCGTTTGAAAGGTAATCCCAGGAGGAGAGATAGTCACCGCCCGAACGGAAAAGCTGAGTGTAAAGACGTGCATCATAAGCCGCCTGATAGGTATAGCCAACAGTACGGGAGAGAAGCTGACTGTCGTCTGCGCCTGAATTTAATCCGCTGAGAATTCTTCCCTCGTCTATACCGAAAATAAGACCCCCCAGCCCTGCATTTTCTGCCTTTTTCTTAAGGAATTCTATACATTCGTAAAGTGTCTTTCCCGAGGTGAATTCACCGGGTCTTGAATCGTAGAAGGATGAAGAAAGGAAGCAGATTCTTGTGCCCTTTTCACCTGTCTTATAGTTTGTACCCTTGGCGCAATGCTCAATGAAAATTGTTTCGTCCCAGAGGCCTTCCGTTACGGTCATTGAGTGCGCACCCACAAAAACATCCTCGCCTATTGCCTTCTGCAGGGCATCTACCGTGTAGTCATAAAGCCTGCAGTATTCGGTTGCGGTGCTTTCGGGTGTGCCGTCAGAAGATAAGAACCAGTCGGCATTTTCATACTCGGTCATAACGCCGTATCTCCAGGTGAGAAGCTCCTCTTTTCCGAACTCGGCAACCAGAGCCTCGCACAGAGCATATATGTAATCATAATATACGTCATAGTCATCGGGGGGATAGACATTTGTACCGAAGGTTGTGTCCGTTCTTGCAAGGGCAGAATATTTAAGAGGTACGCTGCCCAGCTTCAGGTGAGGCTTTGCACCGTAGGCTAAAATTCCCTTACAGCTTGTAATAAGGGAAGAAAAATCGTAGTCGTCAAGGGTATCGAAATCCATAGGGTCAATGAAGAGGTCACGGTCAGCGGCACCGCCCGTGCATTGCATAAGCTGAACATATTCAACAAATTCAAAGATGTTATTCTCTTCGTTTACCTTGGGATTTGCAAAATCCTGCGAGCCCTTGGCATTCCATATATTAATGTTGCTTACGGCATTGGGAAGAGTATTCCCGGTCTCAGCCGTATCAATTTCAAAGGCATAGTCATTTGCACAAGGGAAAATAAAGATTAATGGTGCAAGAAAAAATGCCAGCACCTTAACAAAAAATGAAACTACCTTATCCATAAAACCGCTCCTTTTATTTTGTTACAGATAATATAATACCGAAAGAGACAGGAAAATGCAAGAGAATTCGGAATTCGGAGATAATTTCCCGAGACGAAGTGCCGTATATTTAACCTTGTAGGGGAGGGCGTCCCCGACCTCCCGCAGAAGTTAGTTTGATTTTGTGAGACAGTTTTCAAGAGGCACGTTTTTATCTGCCGCGGGTTAATATTCAAACATTATTTTTTTATCAAAACGGGTCGTCGGGGACGTGTGTAGTGTGATAACATAGTTTACAAAATGTCCGAGGACATAGTTTACACTTTTAAGTATAATAAAGGCAATCACATCGAAAGGAAGATGGGTATGCCTTGGAAAGAAAAGAGTGTAGAACTTATGCGAGAAGAA
>JAZNAI010000199.1:0-8437 GCA_045586465.1 Acutalibacteraceae bacterium
AGCGAACGATTTAATTAAAATTCTCAGCGAAGAGCGGTGAGGCGGGTACTGCTCACTTATGTGTGCGGTCGCCGAGCCATCGTATGCAAGGCAACGCCGCAGCACCCGGCGATCCCTGTCACCAGCAACAAACAAGAAAAATCCGAACCAGATTTTCCCAATAGGAAAAGGGGTCGGATTTTTTGTTTATATTTCTTAATGCTTATATTTTCTTAGTTTGCTAACGGAATACAGACGGTATGATTTTCGTTATCTATTTTATAAAAAAATTTGTAAAAAGGCATCAGGCTACCTGATTCTAAATTCGGATTATAAGTTATTGTACACATAGTAATTTTTTCTGCAGAAAAATTCTCTGCTTTTTGTATAGCAAGCTCAATTGCTTTATCATAGGATATATAATCAGTTAATTCATTTTTACAATTATCCGGAACATAATATCCGTATATAGAAGATACGGTAATGGAATTATCGCCGAAATTTTCAGTAATCCAGAATTTGATATAATTGCTTTGGAGATTCAATGAAAGCTCTTGCGGAGAATCTGAATAATTTGTAATTCGGATTATTGTTTGCATGGATAACGGCCGGGAATTGGCGTCATCTTCACTACGCGAGAAAAGATTTTCCCGATAAACAAATAAACTATTCTCATCAAGTCCTACAAATTGCATCGCTGCTTTTGTATATTTGTTTTTACATATACTATTTATTATGTCATCATCTGTCACATCAGCAGTTATGTTTGTAAAAATATCACTTTCGATAGAAAAATATGATGTAAAGCTTGTGATTTTTGTGTCAGTGAATTGCACATAAGGAAAGATACCGTCAATATCATACTCAACCGAATAATCTTCAATTTCAGATAAAGACATAATAGCATTCAAGGAATTGCGTCTTTCTTCATCTCTTGCCTGAGTATTGTTAACCGCTGAATACTGATCATCTGTAAAAATACGGGTCATATAGTTAACTGTTCCCGAAAGATTTGAATTAATCTGCAATTCTTTTGGTATCTGTTCCGCAGAACAAACATCAAGCTTAATCGGATTACCGTCACCGCCGTGTGATGCAATATCATCTTTTTCTGTTGTATTTGTGATAATAGTTGGTATATTTGGGGTTATACTTGTGTTTTTTTCTGCAATAAATACAAATATAACAAGAACGATACAAGCAACAAGACTGATTGTGACTTTTACGGCTCTGAAGCTTCGCATATTTTCATTAACTGTCTTGATTTCTTCTTCTCTTTCTGTAAGAAATCTTTCATCAATACCTGAAATTGCATAATATAAATCTTTACCTGTCATTTTGATACCTCCTCAAAATGCTTTTTTAGTTTTTTTCTGTTACGGTGAAGAATAACGCGTACATAGTTTTTAGAAATTTTATATTGCTGACAGATTTCAGATATATCATTAAAGTAATAATAGCGGGAAATAAATATGTTACGTTCCCGAGGTGTCAGAATAGTAAGAAAAGAATTCAACTCTGCTTCTATTTGTAAGGATGTTAATATACAGTCGTTCGGAATACATAAATTCAGTTCATCAATCAAAGTATCATTCAGAGGTGCAATATCTTCAGGATTAACATCAAAAATTAACGACATAGCTTCAACCATTTCGTAAGAGGGCTGTCGTTTGTTTGTTTCCCATTTTGAAACAAGATCGCGAGAAACCCACAATTTTTTTGCCAATTCTTCTTGTGAAATACCGGACTGAAGCCTAAGATTCTTAATTCTTTGTCCATCCATCTGATAAACACCTCCTTTACCGATATCATTATAATATTATTTCATTTTAACAACAAGGGACAAAACATTACACAGCACCTATATTGTCGACTGATGTAATGGTTTGTCCCTTGTTGCACACTGTATTCTTTTATAAGATTGATTACAGAGGTGAATTGAATGAGGTATTTTATTAAAATTGTTTTGTTTAGGGTTATTTTATGTGTATTACTTATAAACTGTTTATCTGTTTCAATTAATACTACAATAATTTCAGAGAATAAACAAATATCTGAAAATTATTTATTTTACAAAATGGGCGATGCGGATTTTGATGAAAATGTAACAGCAGCTGATGCAAGAGCTGTGTTAAGAGTTGCCGTTGGCCTTCATTCATTGTTACCGGAAACATACATTTGTTGCGATTGCAATTATGACGGCTCAATTGATGCTGCTGATGCAAGAATTATACTCAGAACAGCTGTCGGGCTTGAAAAACAACAGGAACATTCTTTTGAGTTTTCTGAATTGAAGCCTGCAAACTGTACTGACTGCGGCAGTTATGTAGCAAAATGCAGTGATTGCGGCATAGTTGTGAATGGAGAAATTCCGACAACTGAACATATTTTTGACAGCGGTAGGTTTATAAATGAACCTACACCAACTGAAAAGGCGACAAAAGTCTTTACGTGTGCGGTATGCGGATATATAAAAAATACAGAAATATCGTACTGTGAATATTTCGGTCATAAATGGAATATCTTGAGTTTACAAAACATACCTGTTTGTGAAATCTGCAATTTCAGCGATGATGAATATATGCTTTCTCAAACGGAATTTTCAGAAATTCTTGTTAATTTAACTGATGCAGATGAAATTATAAATAACCTTACTTCAATTTCAGGAAAATACGGTTCAAGATGGTATTCTAAAGACAGCAATAACAAAGCATCAGAATATATAATGAACAAATTATGTGATTACGGATTTGCCGGAAATAGCTTAGTAAATGATAAATTCTATGTTGACGGAATAGAGCTGAAAAACATTTATGCTAAAATTCCTACAGCTGTTAATAATCCCGACATTATTGTTCTTTGTGCACATTATGATTCAGCAAAAGAAGGCAAAGGTGCAATTGACAATGCGACAGGAGTAAGCTCTTTGCTTGAAATTGCGAGAATTATGAATAGCACAAGAGCAGATTTCGGATGCGAAATACGCTTTTGTTTTCTGAACGGGGAGGAAATTGGCTATTACGGAGCCTATAGATATTGTTGGTATATCTCACAGTCTACCGAAAACTCTCCGGCGTCAATTGAAAGACATAAATATATACTTAATCTTGATATGACCGGAAAACCAAAGGCAGATAATGATTATTACTTATGTGTGAGCACCGAACCGGTAACTGACACATATCAATACCGCAAAGCAGAAAACAATCCGACAAGCGATGCACTCACAACAGCAAAAGCAATTATAGGAAATTGTACAGAAGTAGACTTTTATTGTCCTGTATCGGCCGGAAAACACGATTTACTTCCGTTCAGAAAATATGGGCTTGACGGCGCCACTCTTTCCTGGCGAGAAAAGACTGATTTTGATAATAACTGTGATTATAACCTTATACCACCGACAATAATTCATTCTGATTATGATTCTGTTGAAAATACGGATATATTGTCATTATGTAAAACTACTCTGCTTATCAATTATACTATTTCTATTATACTTTATAATTATTACCTCGGTTGATGAAAATGCCTTTTCAACAAGTTAAGTTTTCTGAATTTTTACCTCTTACCTCTTCATATTCACTCTTAACTAAAAATACATTCAGAGCTCCGCAAATAATAAATTAAATTTACGTAAGATATATTGCAAATACAGCGTATATTATGTTATTCTTAATATAAGCCACATTGCGGATAAAATCTGATTCGGGAGGATACGGTATGTTTAAGATTAATAATTTTACAAACAATGATGATGTTACGATCATTGCCGAAAAAGGTCCTTTTCAGGTTATTCAGTATAAAAGAGATCTAAGCGTTTCACCGTCTACAGCGGTTAATGCTTACTTCTGCGATAAAATGAACATAAGAAAGCGTCAGGTCATCTGCGACCTTTCAAAGGCTGAGGGCATTATCTGTCAGGCAGGCGCTATGCAATGGACTGTCGGTGATGTAAAAGCCACCACGGGGGTTAAAGGTGCCTCAGACTTTCTCGGAAAGTTGGTCAAGGGAAAGGTTACGGGCGAAAGTGCAATTAAACCCGAATACGTAGGCAACGGAACACTTGTGCTTGAACCCACCTACAGACACCTTATTCTGCTTGACACAAGCGAATGGAACGGCAAGGTTGTTCTTGACGACGGACTGTTTCTTGCCTGCGAAGCCTCGATAAAACAGAAATTAGTTGCACGTTCCAATATTTCCTCTGCGGTTCTCGGCGGAGAGGGCTTATTCAATCTCGCTCTTGCCGGAAACGGAATTGCCGTTCTTGAATGCCGCTGTCCACAGGAGGAGCTTATTGAGGTTACTCTTGAAAACGACGTTCTGAGAGTTGACGGCAGCTTTGCAATTGCATGGAGTGATTCTCTGTCATTTACGGTAGAGCGTTCAGGTAAAACGCTTATAGGCTCAGCGGCTTCCGGTGAGGGCTTTGTTAACGTTTACAGAGGTACCGGCAAGGTACTTCTTGCTCCCATCGACAGTACGGTAGGCGGTTTTCCCGTTTCCACTACAGCTCACTCTGCCCCTGCTTCTGCCGGCACAAAAACTGCAGGCGTTTTAGGTGCATTTCTCGGCGGAGTTGCAGATGCACTTGATTAATCCGAAAACAAAATAAATATATAAGGCGGAAAAAATTATGGTAAAGATATTAAACGGACTTTCATTTGTTGTTATGATGTTTTCAATTCTTTTCAACACGATTGATGCGTCCATTCTTAAGCCTGCCCCTGAGGCAAAAAGCGAAACCGAGCTTGCAGAAATTCAGGATATTTTCGATAATTACGATATAGCCGACGAAATTACCGTCATAAACCTCGGAGAGCTTTCGCTTTCTCAGAGGCATACAATTATTTTCCTTCAGGGTCTTGTAGCCCGCGAAAAGCCTTCTATTTTTATTAATTACGGCTCAGCTTCACATCAGTATGCCCTTGCCGAAATGGAAAAGGCAGGCTATACCGTTTCCCGTACCGATGAAGAGGGAAATCCCTGGAAATTCGAGAGCATAATAAAAAAATTCAGCTCTTATATCAAAGATAGCGGTTACATACTTTATAAGACAACGGAGGATCACGGTCAGTTGAATACTGCAACAAACCTTGCCACAATAAACGGCTGGCTTCCCGTGACACCCGACCTCGAAGAGACTGTAATTTCACTCGGTCTTACAAAGAAGGAAGACATAAGCGAGGATGAAATTGATCTTAAGTACCTTAAAGAATTCTACGAGGAGCATAAGGACAGCTTCCGAAATGACAGCCTTGTGCATTTGTACTACTATGTTACGGGTATGAGAGATTTTGCAATTCAGCAGAATATCTTTGTAATTTACATAGAGGACAGCGATTTTACGGGCAGGCTTTTCCGTGATAAAATTATGAGAGAGCTCACTCCCTCTTCTATCATTTTCGGCTGGTGCCAGTATGAAATAAAATTCACTCAGTCAGCATCCCGTTTCGGTCATACGGTTATCCCCTCAGACCATTCCTATAACTTAAGTATACTCTCCTGCTTTGATGCAATTGAGGAAGAGTTCAGCACAACTCTTCCCGAAAACGTTGAGCTTGATCCCGAAAAGCATTACGTTTCAATAGTTTACAGCGACGGTGACAATGCACAGTGGATTCAGAACGGCTTTTCCGAATACCATACCTGGCAGAGCTATAATGAAGAAAGACCCGTCAGCTGGACCTTCTGTCCCCTTCTTACGGAAATTTCCGAGGTCGACATAAAGAGAACTCTTGATATTGCAGATAATACAGCATTTATCACAGGTCCCACAGGCGGCGGATATTCAAGAATTATGCATATGAGCTCAGATGAGCTTGAAGCATTTTCCGATTACACCGCAGCTGTTATGAAGGAATCGGGTCTTGGCATTATGACCCTGCTTGATACAATTAAGGGCAGTGAAAAAAGCTTCTTTAAGAGTATGGAGAAGAGACTCTCTTATTTCTCAAGATACGATAATATTGAAGGCGGTATTCTTCAGCTTGATCCCGACAACTATTCAGGCGGCAAGGGCAGAGTAATGTTCTCAAATGATAAGCCCTTTATCTGTGTAGGCTTCAGCCTCTGGTATCCCACCGGAAATGCAGACGAGGTAACGGAGGATTGGCTTAAGGAGCAGGCTGCAATAATTAACGGCAAAACAGCTGATATAAGCTCCGTAAACGGATATACGGTTATCAACGTGCATCCCTGGACAGTAGGTCCCGACGACCTTCAGATTTTTATTGATAATCTCGGTGAAAACATTGAGGTTATCACAATTGACAAGCTTTTGGCGGCAGTGAAGGAAAATATTCCCCACGAAACAGCAGTTCCCGGCTGATAATACTTCTTACAGGTATAGGAATTTTTCTTATACCTGTTTTTTATTGCATTTTCAGAGCTTAAATGTTATATTGTAATAAAGAAACAGACGGAGAAGAGAAATGATAATAAGACCTTATAAAGAAACAGACCGTGAGGCTGTGCACGATGCCTGCCTTTACTGTGACGGTCCCGACAATTACTCGGAAGGCACAAAGAATTTTCTTTTTGCAACCTATTGCGATTACTACATAGAAAAAGAGCCGCATAACTGCTTTGTTGCGGCAGATGAAAACGATAAAGCGGTAGGCTATATTATATGCGCAGAGGATTTTGATAAATTCATAAAGGTGTTCAGAGAGGAATATTTTACAAGAATTCCCGAAGAGGATACATCCTGCAGATTCTATGCATCGATGTCAACTGTCACACAGGAAAGGTACAAGGAAGACTACCCTGCCCATCTTCATATTGATATTTTGCACAATTATCACAGAATGGGCATTGGCGGAAGGCTTATGGATGCACTCATTTCACATCTGAAGCAAAAAGGCATAAAAGGTGTTGTTCTTGAGGTTAATGCAAAGAACGAAAAGGGCGTTAATTTTTACAAAAAATACGGCTTCAGACTTCTTGAGGAAGCACCAGATTCTATGGCTTTCGGAATGAAATTACAGGAGGAAAAAAATGAAAAAATCAGCTGAATATTTTGAGAATCTCATAAGAATTCTTTCCGAGGCTTCGGAAAAGCAAATGCCTGCAATAGATAAATGCTCCGAGGCTTTTGCCGAGGCACTTAAAAATGACAGGACAATTTTCCTTTTCGGCACGGGACACTCACATATGCTTGCAGAGGAGCTCTTTTACAGAGCAGGCGGTCTTGTAAAGCTTCAGCCCGTACTTGAAACCTCCCTTATGCTTCACGAATCCGCTTCAAAAAGCACGGAAATTGAAAGACTGGAGGGTTATGCCGAGATTCTTTTCAATTCCTACAATATGAAAAAGGATGACGTAATCGTTATAGCATCCAACTCCGGCAGGAACGGAATTCCCGTGGATATGGCACTTCTCGCAAAGGAAAAGGGCCTTAAAGTAATTGCACTTACAAGCATTAACCACTCAAAATCAGGAGCTTCAAGACACAAAAGCGGAAAAAGGCTTTTTGAAATTGCAGATATAGTCCTTGATAATATGGGGGAATTGGGTGATGCTTCGGTAGATTTTCCGGAGCTTGGCAGAAAGGCCTGTCCCACATCCACCTCTGTCGGGGCTGCAATTCTTCACTCGGTTGTTGCAGGTACAATTGAAATTATGCTTCGCGACGGTATAATTCCAGAGGTTTTTTCAAGCAGTAACATTGACGGCGGAGATGCTGTAAACGAAGCTTTTATAAAAAAATACAAAGGTAATATAAAATCACTTTAAGAGGTCTGTTATGTCCGTTATTATTAATGATATTTTCCGCAAAAAAGCGGAAGAATTGAAAGCCCCTCTCATTGAAAGGACTGTCCGCCCCGAAAGAATCGTTGTCACAGAAAAAGACAAAGACGCCTTTCAGGGACTTTCGGTTATAAAAAAAGGTGATGCGGTTTTCCCTGTTGAAATTAAAAACGATGAAGAAATTATTTTTGATTTCGGTGACCATTTTGTAGGATATCTGAATATCTCTCTCGGCAATGACGGGCTCAAAAGAATTACGGATTCACCCTTGAAGCTTCTTTTTACCTTCGGTGAATTCCCCCTTGAAATCGTAACTCCCCCCGAAGAATATAAAGGGGGACTCGGTAACGGTTGGCTGCAGAATGAAGAACGCTCTTATGTGTTCCTCCCCTGTAAAGCACGCCTTGACAGAAGATATTCCTTCCGTTACCTGAAAATCAGACGCACGGATAATGCATCCTTCCCAGTAAAAATTGAAGATTTAAGCGTGACTGCAGTTTCGGCTGTAAGGGAAGAAAATGCTCCCGTACCGGGAACAAACGATGAAATTTTCAGAAAAATCTATAAAATGTCCGTAAAGACCCTTAAGGAGTGTCAGCAGGAGGTTTTTGAAGACGGTCCAAAGCGTGACCGCAGGCTGTGGATCGGGGACCTGAAGCTTCAGGCTATGACGGATTACGGCATTTTCAGAAATCTTGACCTGATA
>JAZNAI010000200.1:0-4888 GCA_045586465.1 Acutalibacteraceae bacterium
GAATTTTGAAAGAGCAATCGGTATATGTGATACAGCCCTTGCTTTTTGCAACAGCTTTTATCCGGTTGCGGCAATTTATGTGCTTATAGTTGCGGCAGCATCCTTTATGGGACTTAAAAAGCCTCTTCTTGCCCGCCGGCACTTTATGATTGCGTGGGAAACTGCAAGGCACGACGGCTTTATAAAGCTGTTCGGCATACACCATAATCTGCTTCAAGGTCTTACAGAACAGTGCTTAAAAACAGACTATTCCGAAGACTATAATAAGATAATGAGGGTTGTAAAAGAATTTAATGACGGCTGGTACAGACTTCATAAGCCGGAGGAAAACGATTTTTCTCACACCTTAACACCCATTGAAATAAGCATAACCCTTCTGTATAACCGAGACTGGAGTTCAAAGGAAATAGCCGCACACTTAGATATATCCGAGGGTACGGTAAAAAATCACATACGCTCTATTTATCAGAAGCTTTGTATCAGCAAAAAGACAGAGCTTCGGAAATATCTTGAAGACTGACAAAAGCTTAAAGGTCCCGTTCGCACGAGAACGTGATTTTTTTGCCTCAAAATACGCTATATTACAGGCTTTTTCAATTTTTTTGCCTATTGAAAGACTCAGAATTATGCAAAAAATTATACTTTTTCACCTATCAGACGTGACTTACAATAAGATTATTTTTAGTATAAAATAAAGACAACGAAAGGAAAGTTGAGGTGAGCCTATGATATGAAACATGATGTAAAAAAGACTTACCTGCTCGACGGCGACATATTGGAGGTGAATTTCCGATATGATGAGCTGAGCGGAAAGCATCTCGGAGAATTCCCCGATTTTATCGAATGTCCGAGAATAACCCCCGGCGGCAGAAAATGGGTAGATGTCATTACAGAAGACTGTCCATACGCTGACGGTGATGACAAAACCTGCGGAACCTGCAGTTTTATGTTAAAGCAGGATGAGAAAGACATAATCGGAATTTGTATGAATGAGAAATTCAAGAAAAACAAGTAAAGGAGATAAAAATTATGAAATCAGGTGAACTTTTCAGAAAAACAATGCCTTTCGCAATAGCAAAGCTGGTACTCGGTGCGGCAACGGTGCTTATCTCGGTAGTGCTGCTCGCAATACTACTCGGTATCGGCTGGCTGTTTGGCGAAAACGGAATGGTAATTTGTATCTTTATATGGATAGGTGCAACGGGAGTTGTGAGATTCGCAATTATGCACTACTTCGGATATCTTGTTAAAGCAGGACACGTTGCTGTACTCGCAGAAGCTGCAACCACCGGCAAGGTTCCTGACAATCAGGTGAATTACGGCAAGGAAGCCGTTAAAAAGAGATTTGCAACCTCAAACGTATATTTCGCAGTAGATAAGCTGGTATCGGGTGCGGTAAAGCAGATTCAGAGAGGCATCTCAAAGCTCGGTAATGCACTTGACTTTATCCCCGGTATGGGAGCAGTAACGGGAATAGCAAACTTCTTCGTTGAGCTTTCCCTCGGTTACGTTGACGAGTGCTGTCTCGGCTACACCTTCTACAAAAAGGAGCAGGGCGCATTCAGAAGTGCCTGCGACGGCGTTGTAATCTACGCACAGAACATCAAGCATCTTCTTAAAAATGCGGCAAAGACAATGCTGAAGGTTATACTTCTCTCGCTTTTGGTGCTTGTGCTTGTATTCGTGCCCATAGGACTTCTTTTCAGGCTTCTCAGTTGGAACGCATTTATCGGCTTCTTGCTTGCAGTATTCATTACTTGGGTAATAAAGTTTGCATTCCTTGACAGCTACATACTTTGTCAGACAATGGCGAGTTATATGGAGGTAGCTCCCACAACAGAAATTACCTTCGACCTTTACGGCAAGCTCTCTAAGATCTCCGGCAAGTTCAAGGAGCTCTTTAACAAGGGCAAGGCGGAAGAGCCGCAGATGGCTTACGCAGGAGCAGGACAGCCGAATGTACAGCCACAGTATCAGGCACAACCTAATACACAGACAGACGCACCCAAGCCCAGATTCTGCGGACAGTGCGGTGCTAAAAACGAAGCAAATGCAGGCTTCTGCGGAGGCTGCGGAGCAAAGCTGTAAATCAAGACAACAATTAAACAATAAATTTGTATAATACGGAGGATTTACTTATGAAAAAGATACTTACTGTAATACTCGCATCCCTTATGATACTTACACTTGCAGCTTGTACGGCAAAGCCCGGAGAAAACGTTGATCCCGGTAAAATGAGCGAAAAAGCTCAGGAAGATTACGAAGACAGCCTTGAAACTTTCAGTCCCGAGGCGGCGGAATACTATCTCGAAAAGGCAACAGGCATAAAGGCTGCCGATATTGAGCCTGACTGGGAATGGGAATTTGCAAGCAAATACGACACTCTCGGTCAAAGCGGACGCGGCTTATTCCGGTTCACAAGAAAGGATGCGGAGCTTACCGATGAGGAAATAGACGCCTACTTCAAAAAGGTGTTTGACAAGACAGCATCCATTTCACAGGACGGCTACAACATAATCGGCTACGAATTTGTAGGCGAAGGCGAAAACGCTCTTGATGCAACCACCTTAGAGGATGCTCTCGGCGGATGGCTTCAGGGCTGGGCGTTCAGAGTTGACGGCACGATATACACGGTGTACGTAAGCTCGGAATACGACAAGGAAAAGGAAAGCACACTTGACCGTATCTTCTACTACAATGCAGTAAAGGTAGACATAGCTCAGGGTATGCAGAAGGGCTGGGACGATTATATGTCCGACATTGAAGAAAACGCAGACGAGATCGAAGAAGCATTAAAGGACTTTGCTAACTAATTCATAATATACGGAGGAAAACACTATGGCAGGAATTTTAGACGGTTTGGTTCGGGGACTTGCAAATCTTGCACCGCAGGATGATCCCGACGTTAAAATATTCAACGCACAGAATGAGCTCAAGGATATAACCGAAAAGGAAGAAAAAATATACGCCGCACTCGGACGAAGAGTTTTCGCCGAAAACGGCAAGGAAGCATATCCCGAAACGGCGGTACAGCTTGAAGCGCTCAGTGCAAACAGAGCAGAAATTGAGGCAAAAGTCGCACAGATGAAGGCTGAAAAGGAAGCTCGGGAGAAAGCCGAAGCCGAGGCACAGGCACAGAGAGAGGCGGCAGAAGCAGACCGCACCTGCCCAAGCTGCGGAACGGTCAATGCAGAGGGCTGCAAGTTCTGCTGTGACTGCGGCACAAGGCTTCCCGAAAAAGCTGAAGCAAAAAAACGTTTCTGTACCGAATGCGGTGCAGAGGTGGCAGACGGTATGAAATTCTGCTCGGGATGCGGAGCAAGACAGGGCGAATAAGGAGGATATGAAGATGAAAAAAATCTTATCATTATTATTGATACTTACAATGTGCCTTTCAATTATGACCTTTACGGTCAGTGCTACTGACACACTCAAAGACATCGAATTACCAAAGCCCGTAACACCCAACTACTTTGTGGTAAATCAGGATTTTGCAGGTCAGGGCAGCGACTACATCACGATGTATGCAGCCTTTGATGATTCTCTTGTCAAACTTCAAACAGAATATGAAATTGACTCGGATGCATTTTTCGAGAAATATGGTGTTGAGCACAACGGCTATGGGTTATTTCTTAAAATGCAGTACGATGTGAATGTAAACGGTAACGGCTGGCAGTATATTCCCGAATGGGATGAAGTTGACGGCTATACCGGAAGTTATGCTGAAGGTTATGATTATACTTCTGTCAGAACAGAAAGATTTTACGATTTCACGCTTGCAGATCTTTACTGGGATGAAGCGAGAGAGCTTTATAAGGATGTAATATACAGCGCAGAGCAAGACGGTACAACTGTATATCACATTGACCTTGAGAAATATTCGGTGCAGATAAGATGCCGATATCAGATGCAGTACTCACACAATTATAATAATATAATCATAAACGGCGAATGGTCGGATATAGCGGTGCTTGGCAAGGGCTCAACACAGATTATACCCGTACAGCCCACCTCTTATGAAGCACCGGTTATATCCAATATGAAGGTCGTTCCGCCTGTAGAACATGAAAAGGAAGCTTATGTTTACTTCGAGCTTGATACACCCGATTCTGTTTTCAGCGCAGACCTTTATTATGAAATGAACGATGAAGCCACACTTAATGAGCTTCAGGCACAGATAAGCGTAAACGGCGGCGAATGGATTGAAGTGTATGTGGGAAACTCCCATTGGCCGCTTGACGAGGGTGACAGGGGAACAAGCACAACGGCGGCTCTTACCTCCGAAAGCCACGTACAGCTCCGTGTTCGCTACGGCGGACCTCTCGGCTATTCACCTTGGTCAAATGTCCTTTCTGTAAATGCTCCTGCGTTTGAAGCATCGGATTGGGCACAGGGCGAAATAGCAAAAGCAGAAGAAATGGGACTTATCCCCGAAATTCTTGACGGAGCTGATTTAACAGCCGATATCACAAGAGCTGAATTTGCGGCAGTTGCAGTTAAGGTTTACGAGGCGCTTTCGGGAACGGCGGCACTCCCTGCACTTGCAAATCCCTTTACGGACACAACCGATGTTGAGATACTCAAGGCATACAATATAGGTGCGGTAAACGGAACTTCGGCTACAACCTATTCACCCAACGACCTCTTAAACCGTGAGCAGGCAGCAACGATGCTGACACGTGTATTCAAGAGAGTCACGCTCCCCGGCTGGACTCTTTCGACCGATGCACAGTTTACTCTCCCTTACGAAAAGCCCACACCCTTTGTGGATGACAAAGACATCTCCGATTGGGCAAAGGACAGTGTGTACTTTATGGCGGCAAACGGAATTATCAACGGTGTTGGTAACAAGTTTGCACCCAAGAACGTAACAACCGAAGAACAGGCA
>JAZNAI010000201.1:0-15000 GCA_045586465.1 Acutalibacteraceae bacterium
TCCCCACGGTGTGGGGAGATGTCTGCAAAGCAGACAGAGGGGACGGCCTCCGTAAGAGGCGGTCGCAATACTCCTTGTTTCTTCACCTCTTTCGTGTGCCTTTATCTGTCACCGACAGCGGCACACTCATTCGCCTCCGCCCGTTCAAAAAGGTTGTAATTTTTTATAATAAAGTTACAGCAGTTATGTTGCGGGAGGGGAGACCCCTCCCCTACGAAAAGAAACGACCCTCTGTGGCGGGGGGGAGACCTCTCCCTACGGCTGTTTAAGGTTAATTGCATAATAAAAACGGGCGGAATGACTCCGCCCGTTTATTGTTTATTCTTTATTCTTTATCAGTCAAGCTCTGCAAGCTTTGTTCTGAAGTCTTCAACTCTTTCAGCAACGTTTGTGATGCCCATGGAGTCTGCAATTGTTTCGATGAAGGGGAGAGCCTGCTCAAGTGTGAAGGGTCTGCCGATTTCAAGCATGGGGTGATCCTTTGCTTCGGGAACAAGTTCAAAGAGGAATTCTGCTGCCTTGGGGTCGTCAAGAAGCTCGCCGATTGTTGTTGTTTCAAATGAGTACTTTGCCATAATAAAAATCTCCTTTTTTACATTTTTTCAAGTTTCATAAAGTCAACCTTTTCAAGGGGTGTGTGGGGAAGCTCATCCATAAATATAATTTCTCTGGGAACGGAGAACCGGTTGAGATTCTTTGCACAGGCTTCGGTAATCTGTCTCTTGTAGTCCTCCTCGTCACCCTTGGTTCTGAGTGAAGCATAAAGTCTTACGAGAGGCTTGCCGTCTGCCGTTGTGCCTCTTACTGCACAGGATTCCTTGATAAAGGGGAGTGTATCCATAAGGTTTTCGATATCAACGGGATATACGTTATAGCCTGAAATGATGATGATTCTCTTCTTTCTGCCGTAGAAATAGAAGAAGCCGTCTTCATCTCTGTAGCCCAGGTCACCTGAGAGAACCCAGGGTGTGCCTTCCTCATCATAGTAGATACCGGCATCCTTGGGACCGTCCTCGGTAAGGTAGCCTTCCATCATTGTGGAGCCTGAAATTACAATTTCGCCAACCTCGCCTACGGGAACTTCCTTGTGGTCGTCGTCCCATATTTCCATACGAAGACCCTCAAGGGGCTTACCGATAGAGCCGTCCTTATATACCCAGTTGGTGTTAACACAGCAAACGGAGCCTACTTCCGTAAGACCGTAGCCCTGACGAAGACGGGCGGAGGTGCCGTTTTTCTCAAGCATACCGTTGAATGCCTCAAGGAATGCGGGAGAGAGGTCGTCACCGCCTACGAACATCATACGTGTGTTTTTAAGGTGGGGACCGTCAAAGCCGGGTGTATTGTAAAGCTTTTTGAACATATTGGGAATACCGCCGATACCGACGACATTATTCTTCTTATAGAGCTTGAGCACAAGCTTTGCATCAAATTGCATAAGAGGAATGATTCTTCCTGCGTTACAAAGAGCCATATGGCCTGCAACAACAAGACCGAATGCGTGGAAGAAGGGGAGAATGATGATTTCTGCCTCTTCACCGGGATATTCAATGTGGTCTATGTAGCCGAGCTTATGAACGTTTTCGTTGATTGCCTTGTTCGTAAGCTTTATTGTCTTACTTTTTCCTGTTGTGCCGCCGCCGTTGAGATATACTGCGATATCGTCACAGTTGTTTACACAGCCCCGGACTTTTCTGCCCTCGTACTTCTTTACAACGTCCTTATAAAGGGTTGCGTTCTTGTAGCCGAGAATCTTTTCAAGAAGAGCCTCACCTGCGCCTGCAGCCGCTTTCTTTACGGGGGAAGCGTAGTCTGAGCATCTGCACAGAAGCACGGGAAGACCGAGAGAATTTACTGCATCAACGTTGTGCTGCTTAAGACCTAAAACTCCGAGGCACATAATACCCTTAGAGCCTGATTCCTTTACGGTTTCGATAAGTGCTTCATCGGGAAGAAGGGGATGTAAGAAGTTTACTATAACGCCCAGCTTATTAAGAGCATAGAAGGCAGTGAAGCTTTCTATGTCGGAGGGCACGAATATCGAGTAAACGTCGCCTCTTTTAAGACCGAGCTCCTTCTGGAAATAGCAGGCAAGTGCCTCTGTATCGCAGATGAACTTTGAGCGCATAACCATCTCGTCCATGTGCTGAGCCTGCTTGTAATCGCCGTATTTTTCGGTTGCTGCAAGATAGAATTCATAGCAGTTATAATTGCCTGCTTCTATCATATTGGAAAAAGGTTCTGTGTTCATATTTTCTCTTCCTCACTTAATTTTTATCAGTCTGATATTTTGTGACCGTTTTTAAGTTCGATTGTTCTCTTCATAAAGGGAATTCTCAGCACGCCTTCAAACGTATCTCCGTTAAAGGTTACCTCTGCTTCAAGCTCTTTGCCGGGAAGCATTGTGATTTCTCCCTTGCCCTTAAGTGTGTTGCCGTTTTCAACTATGTCGTAAGTTCTGATTTTAACATCCTTTAATTTATCGGGAAGCTGAAAATCGATGTCGTACTGACCGTCCTTGTCAGCGATGACAACGGTGATGTCTCCCTTGAAAATCATCATATTTACGGATGTTACCCATGTGCCTAAGCCTATCATTGGCAGTCCCTCCTGAATGTTAGTTATTTACTGAGTTAATACTATTTTAACACTAAAGGAAAGAAAAAATATGAACAAATTGTTAAATTTGGGGCTACAGTACCATATTATTCTGTTGTTTATTTATTTTCTGCGGCTACTTTTTCAAGTGCCATAAAGTCTACCTTTTCAAGAGGTGTGTGAGGAAGCTCATCCATAAACTCAATTACTCTGGGAACTGAGAACTTTGAAAGATTCTTTTCGCAGGTTTCTGTGATGATTCTTCTGTATTCCTCCTCGTCACCCTTGTCCTTTAAGGAAACATAGAGCTTTACAAGGGGCTTGCCCTCGGAAAGTCCTTTCACTGCGCAGGATTCCTTGATGAAGGGTAGTGTATCCATAAGGTTTTCTATGTCAACGGGATATACGTTGTAGCCTGAGATGATAATAAGTCTCTTTTTTCTTCCTGCGAAGTAGAAGAAGCCGTCGTCGTCCATATAGCCGAGGTCACCGGAGCGTACCCACTTAACGCCGTTTTCGTCTGTGTAAAGACCTGCATCCTTGGGGCCGTCAGCCGTCAGGTAGCCTTCCATAATGGTGGGACCTGAAATTACGATTTCACCGACTGTGCCGTTGGGAACTCTCTTGCAGTTGTCATCCCATATTGCCATTGTAACGCCCTCAAGGGGGATACCGATGGAATTGTCCTTATTGGTGTCGTTTGTGTTTGCACAGCATACGGAGCCTACCTCTGTAAGACCGTAGCCCTGACGAAGACGTGCCTTTGTGCCGTTCTTATCAAGCATTTCGTTGAACTGTGCAAGGAAGGAGGGGGAGAGGTCGTCGCCGCCTGCAAACAT
Organism: Acutalibacteraceae bacterium; assembly: GCA_045586465.1. Taxonomy (GTDB): domain Bacteria; phylum Bacillota; class Clostridia; order Oscillospirales; family Acutalibacteraceae; genus RUG806. The sequence continues at coordinate 3,438 of JAZNAI010000201.1, forward strand.
AAGACGGGTGTTTTTAAGGTGGGGACCGTCAAAGCCGGGAGTGTTGTAAAGCTTCTTGAACATTGCAGGGATACCTACGATACCTGAGATTCTGTTCTTTTCATAAAGCTTTACTACAAGCTTTCTGTCAAACTGCAAAAGGGGGATAATTCTTGCGGCGTTGCACATTGTCATATGCATTGCAACAACAAGACCGAATGCGTGGAAGAAGGGAAGAATGATGATTTCACCCTCGTCACCGGGATCTAAAATGTGGTCGATGTAGCCGAGAGCATAAACATTTTCATTGATAGCCTTGCTTGTAAGCTTGATTGTCTTGCTCTTTCCCGTAGTTCCGCCGCCGTTTAAGTATACTGCAACGTCCGTGCCGTTATTCTTTTCTCCTTCTACCTTTTTGCCGTCATATTTCTTTATAACGTCCTTGTAGAGTGTGGGCTCACGGTACTTGAGAATTTTTTCGAGAAGTGCTTCGCCCATACCTGCAGCCGCCTTCTTTGCGGGGGAGGCATAGTCAGAGCATCTGCACAGAAGAATGGGAAGTCCCGTCTTGTTTACAGCCTCAACGTTGTGCTGCTTAAGACCGATAAGGCCCAACACCATAATACCCTTTGACTTTGATTCCTTTACAGTTTCGAAGAGAACCTCATCGGGAAGAAGGGGATGAACGAAGTTTACGATTACACCGATTTTGTTGAGCGCATAAAAGGCTGCTATGCTTTCAACGTTTGTGGGTGTGAAAATCGTGTAGGCATCGCCCCTTTTAAGACCTAAATCGTGGGTGAAATAGTAAGCCAGCGCATCAATCTGTCTTAAAAGATCACTTCTCTTTCCCCTCTCGTCCATATGCTGATAGGCATCGTAATCGCCGTATTTTTCCGTGGCATTCACGAAAAATTCGTAGCAGTTGAGATTCTCAGCCTTAATCATCATATTCTGAGATTGGTCGTCACGAAATCTGTTTTCTTTCATAAAAGATACATCCCTTTAATTTTTTATTATATTAAATCCATTTTACTAAACGCTTGTCGGAAAATCAATAGTTTATTCACATTTTGTGCACAATTTTGTAATATGAGGGTTATTCAACACCTTTACCAAAACTGTATCAAATAAGCCTTAAAAATTGTTGAAAGTAAACTAATTTTCAGGGCGGACTTTGACACAGCTGTGTCAAAAAGGTTGACATATATTTTGTGTGATTGTATAATATTTATATATAAAGAACAGCTACAGGCTTTCGGGAGGGAAAAGACGTGAAAAATATAAAATCCGTGCTTGCGGTTCTGACGGTATTTGCAATGCTGCTTCTCAGCTCCTGCTTTGCGTATTCAAGCTTTGATGATATAATGTCGGTAGAAGAGACAACTACCGCTTACGAGTACAGAACAACCGCTTATTCGGGAGAAACGGGGCAGAGTGTAATCCCCGAAATCACAACTGCCGTGCAGGTGATACCTCAGGAAACTCAGCCTCAGGTGACCGTTCCGCAGACACCCGTGCCTCAGGTGACCTTGCCTCAGGAGGAGATAACAACAGCTCCCGTGCAGGAGGAGATAAGCTATACCAAGGCGGAAATAATAAATATATATTCCGATGCCCTCAATAAAACAAGGGCTTATGCCGGTGCACTTACGGTAAATCACACCGAGAGCTTCACAGCCGACATAAAGGATGCACATCCGGGCGGTGCTCTTACGGAGCTTCTTGCAAGCAATATTGTAAAGCTCGTAGGCAGTGAGGGACAGCAGACTCTTTCCTATAACGGCGGTTATGCCGTAAATAAGGACGGGGAGACCGTCCCGGTGCTTCTGCCTCAGAGAACTCACTTTAATCTTCCCGAGGCGGGTGTTGCCGATGCCCGGCTTTCAAAAACGGGAGATAAGACAACAATCCGTCTTGTTCTTGTGCCCGAGACTGTTACAATGGGTCAGGTGCCGACGTATAATTCGGGTGCTATAGGCTATCTTGATACATCGGATATGAATTTCAAGATTATCACCATTTCCCGTGTTGACATAACCTATCCCGGCTCCGTTATTGATGCGGTAATACGTGCGGACGGATATATTGAAAGTGTGACGTACACCATAAATATGAGCACCTATGCAGAGCTTTCGGGTATGGGAATTTCAGGCTACGGAACACTGGAAGGGGCACAGACAGAGCGATGGCAATTAAATTGGTAGGAACCATATATTGATTTTTCAGGATATCTGTGAGCATTATGCCGCAGATATCCTTTTTCTGTAGAATAAATCATAATTTAACGGGTTGATGTCACTTCCCGAGAACCGAAAAAATAAATCTTCCCTTGTAGGGGAGGGCGTCCTCGACCTCCCGCAGACAGAAAATAAATATACAGAAGTTATGACCCTTTGAGACACATTTTTATATACCACGGAAATTAATATAAAAATCAACATTCCCTCAGGGCGGGACGCCGTGGGCGTCGTCCCCTACATAAAGAATCAACCCTCAGGGAACGGGATGTCGGGGACGCCATCCCCTACAAGGTGAGGCAACGACACAGCCTCAAAGAAAAAGGGTATCAGCCAAACGGTTGATACCCTTAAGTTTTATAGAGCGTAAGCGGAAAAGGCGGAAGCCTTCCGAAACATTTTCCGAAGGAAAATATATCACTCATTCCGAAGGAATGAATATCACTGCGAAGCAATATCACTTTTTGCAAAGCAAAAAATATCACTGCAACCAAGTGTTGCTCAGTTGCAACAGGGCATTTCGTTCTGCTCGGGGAAGGAGCGTCTTTCGATTTTTGCACCGACCGACGTGAGCTTGTCCACGATGCTTTCGTAGCCTCTGTCAATGTAATGGATGTTGCTGATTGCGGTTTCACCCTCTGCGCAAAGACCTGCAATAATCATTGCGGCACCGGCTCTTAAGTCATCTGCCGATACGTTTGCACCGTGAAGAGTATTTACACCCTCAACCGTGGCTGAGGTGTTTGAGGAGTCAACGGAGATGTCAGCGCCCATTTTCTGAAGCTGCTGAGTGTATTTGAAGCGGTTGCCCCAGATTGCATCCGTAACGTCGCTTCTGCCGTCGCAGATTGTGAGAAGGGTTGTGAACTGAGGCTGCATATCCGTGGGGAAGCCGGGGTAGGGCTTTGTGCGGAGATTACAAGCCTTAAGTCTGCCGTCGGAAACAACTCTTACGGAGTCACCGCCCTCTTCAACCGTACAGCCGCAGGCACGGAGCCTGTCCGTTATGGTGTCGAGATGCTGAGGAACAACGTTTGTGATGGTGATGTCGCCGCCCGTTGCTGCTGCGGCTACCATATAGGTGCCTGCCTCTATCTGGTCGGGAATTACCTCATGAGTTATAACCTTACCTTCAATATACTGAAGCTCGGGCTTGCCGTAGATTTTGATTGTATCGGTACCTGCGCCTCGGATTGATGCGCCCATACGGTTAAGGAAGTTTGCAAGGTCAACTATGTGGGGCTCACGGGCAGCATTGTTGATTGTTGTGGTGCCGTCTGCAAGGACAGCGGCTAACATTATGTTGACCGTTGCACCGACGCTGACTGTGGTAAAGGTAAAGGTGTTGCCGATAAGCTCGTCAGCCTTAACGGATACCACGCTGTAGTGGTCATTTCTCTTGATTGGGGGAATAACAATGGAATTATCGGGGCAGATTGTAATATTCTCTCCCATTTCGTTAAGAAGAGAGATAAGCTTTGCCGTTTTTTCGTCGGCTGAAGCATTCTTTATAACCGTGGCGGCGTTTGAGTGAAGGGACGTAAGGATGTGGTCTGCCGTCAGCTTCTTTGACTGCTCGTCAAATATGATTTCGGATGCAAAGTCAAATTCCTCGCAGTCGGGCACACAGCCGTCAACGGTGATTATTCTGTCGTCCTCGTCATACTCAATATCAGCCTTGTTGCCGCTTCTGAGAATTTTGAGAATGTCCTTTATATGCTCGTCAATAAATGCGTTTTTAATGACTGTTGTGCAGTTGGAGTTTATTGCGGTGATAACTGCATTGAGAGTAGAGGCAAGGGTTGCGTGCTTTAAGTCAATTTCAAGGCTTCCCAATACTGAGGTCTTTGCGCCGAGGGTCTCAAAGCCGTCAAGGTGGAAGTTGATGGGACGTCTGCCGCCGAAGTTACAGCCTCCGGGCATTGCAACCTTTGCGAAGCTGAAGCGTCCGAGCATTGAGCCGAGGAAATAGTAAGAGGCTCTGAGCTTTCTTGAAAATTCGTAGGGGATTTCCTTTGACTGTACGCCTGTTGTATCAATTTCAAGGGTTCTTCTGTATTTGCCTGTTTTTGTGATTTTGACCTCTGCACCGAGGTATCTTAAAATATCAATAATTACGGAGATGTCTGCGATGTCGGGTACGTTGTCTATGAAATACTTTGCTTTTATAAGCACCGTTGCAGGAAGAATTGCAACTGCGGAGTTTTTTGCACCGCTTATTTCTATTTCGCCGGAAAGACGCTGTTTACCCGTGATAACATATTTTTCCACGAAAGCACATCCTTAAAGTCTTTATATCTATACAAAAAAAGAAAAAATCATAACAGAGCCGGGCATTTCCGGTACTCAAAAATGCCCGCACCTGAAAATATTATAGCATATTTTATAAGAAAATCAAAGCATTTACGGAAAAATATTCCGAATTGATATTTTTTATCAGTATTTTACAAAATTTATAATTCTATTTTGTTAATTCCTATGTTAAGTGCGAATGTCTTACCTTCAAGCACAGCCACAGCTCTTACACCTGAAGGTACCGTGAAGGTATAAAGGTAACCCTTATCGGTTTTCTCCCAACGGGAAGCGACCTTGCCGTTTGCCGTATCAATTGAAGCTTCGGCGTATGTGAAGCGCTCGGAAACTACGGGTGCGAAGACAAGCTCTGTGAAGCCTGCAGAGCCCTCCTGCTGTCTTATTCCGCACATCTTTTCGTATATCCAGTCACCCACGGCACCGTAGGCATAGTGGTTGAAGGAGTTCATATCGGGTGTTGCAAAGGTGCCGTCGGGCTTGTAGCCGTTCCAACGCTCCCACATAGTTGTTGCTCCCTGGGTAATGGGATAGCACCAGGAGGGGAATTCGTCTCTTACGAGAAGAGAATATGCAAGCTCATTTTCACCGATATCGGAAAGCACGTGAAGAAGGTAGGGAGTGCCTACGAAGCCTGTTGTGAGATGGCCGTATTCCTTTACAAGGTCTGTCAGCTGCTTTGCAAGGGGAGCCTTGTCGTTATATATTCCGAAATGAAGGGCAAGAACGCAGGCGGTCTGGGTGTTACAGTGCATTCTGCCGTTTTCGTCAATAAATCTTGCGATAAATGCCTTTTTTATGTTCCTGAGAAGGTTCTTGTAGTACTGACATTCAATGCCGAGCACCTCTGATGCTTTAATAAGAAGAGAGGTTGAGTAATAGAAGAAGGCACAGCCGATGATGTCCTTTTCCGTTGCACCCTCAACAGCCTCCTTGTCGGGAAGGTCAAGAGCCAGCCAGTCACCGAAGTGCCAATGACCCTCGAAAAGGTAGGGATTTGTGGAGATACCCTCGTCGGGCTTCTTCTTGAGAGCCCATTTTCTCATAAAGTCTACCCATTTTTTCATAAGCTGATAGTTTTCAGCCAAAAGCTCACGATTGCCGTAGGTAAGGTACATCTGCCAGGGAAGAACGGTTGCGATATCTGCCCAGGCAGAGGAGCCGCCGTCGTCGTCAAACTTGGTGGGCACGAAGGAGGGGATTGTGCCTGAGGGCTTCTGCATAGCTCTGAGGTCTCCCATCCATTTCTTAAAGAACTTTTCTACGTTGAAGTTGTAGCTTGCAACCTTGCAGAATACCTGAGCGTCACCCGTCCAGCCCAGTCTCTCGTCTCTCTGGGGACAGTCTGTGGGAACGTCAAGGAAGTTGCCCTTCTGACCCCAGATAATGTTGTGGAAGAGCTGATTTATCATAGGATCGGAGCACTCGAAATGACCCGTTCTCTTCATATCGGAGTGAACGACGATTGCAAGGATTTCGTCGGGGGAATTGATTTCCATTCCCTCTATTTTAATATAACGGAAGCCGTAGAAGGTGTAAACGGGCTTTACAAAACGGGATTTGCCGTCTGCGATAACGGTTAACTCCTGCTTTGCGGAGCGGAGATTCTCCGTATATACGTTGCCCTCCTTTGTGAGCTTTTCAAAGTGGGTAATTTTTACGGTGTCCCCCTTTTTGCCCTTTACGTAAAAGGAGAGATAGCCTGTAATTTCCTGACCGAAGTCAATTACGGTGTCACCCTCGGGAGTAATTATGAGCTCTCTGCCTCTGAAAGCCTCCTGCTCGGTGATGAATTCGCCCTCCTGCGGAATGAGTGTATCCTTGGTGTAGGGGATAACCGTAACGGGTACGGGCTTGCCCGGCTTAAAGTTAAAGTCAATTGTTTCGCCGTTATACATATTGTTATAGCGGATCTGATTTTCGCAGCTTACCCAGCTGTCATCTGTGCAGATTGTAAGCTCCTCACCGTTTTCGTAGGTAACGGTAAGTGCGGCAATTACAGCCGTTGTATGGGGAGCAATTATTTTTGAAGACAGGTCGTACCATCTGTGGAAGCGCCAGCCGATACCGGTGCCCACGGTAATTGTGTTTTCGGCTGCAATAAGCTTTGTTACGTCATAGGTCTGATACTGAATACGCTTGTTGTAGTCCGTCCAGCCGGGATTGAGTACGGAGACTGTTACGGGCTTGCCGTTAATCCTGCAGTCGTAAACGCCCAGAGCCGAAATTTCAAGAACAGCCCTTACGGGGAAGGGCTTAAGGGTAAATGTCTTAATGAAATCAACACCCACGTCCTTTTTCTGACGGGAGGGCTTAATCCAGCTTGCATTAAAAATTTTGTCCATAGCGTTATGCTCCTTTATATGAGTTCATTTGGTTGTATGCGACGGGAGGGGAGACCTCTCCCCTATGTTATAAGGGAATTATGATATGTCGGCAAACAAAGCCGAGATTTTTTCTTTAAGGGGTGCGTTTAGGGGACTTGTGAGATCGGGGTCTGCTTTAAGGATTGCCTCTGCCTCGTCACGGGCGGCGTAAAGGATACGGGAGTCCGTCATAAGAGAGGCAATTTTAAGGGTGGGAAGACCGCTCTGACGGGAGCCGAAGAAGTCACCGGGACCTCGCATTTTAAGGTCCTCTTCGGAAATCTTAAAGCCGTCGTTGGTTTCACACATAATTTCAAAGCGTTTTTTTGTGTCCTCGTTTTTTGTGTCGCTTACTAAGATGCAGTGGGATTCGGCAGAGCCTCTGCCTACTCTGCCTCTCAGCTGGTGAAGCTGTGAAAGACCGAAGCGCTCGGCGTTTTCTATGACTATAACGTTAGCCTCGGGCACGTCGATGCCCACTTCGATTACTATGGTGCAGACGAGCACGTCAATGTCGCCGTTTTTGAAGGCTGTCATCATTTCGTCCTTTTTACTCTGCTTCATCTTTCCGTGAAGAAGACCGCATTTTATGTCGGAAAATACCGTTTCCGAAAGAAGCTTATAGTATTCCTCTGCGGATTTAAGGTCAAAGTCCGCTTCCTCGTTTTCCTCTACCATAGGACAGACGATGTAACAGCGGTTGCCCTTGTGAACCTCCTTTTTTATGAAGGCGTAAAGCCTTTCGTGGTAGTGTGAGGTGACGGAATATGTCTTTACCTCTTTTCTGCCCTTGGGTTTTTCGTCAAGGATTGAAATTGAAAGGTCGCCGTAGATAATAAGGGACAGTGTGCGGGGAATGGGTGTTGCACTCATAACGAGCACGTGGGGGGAATTGCCCTTTTCTCGGAGAGCTGCTCTCTGATTCACACCGAAGCGGTGCTGCTCGTCCGTAATTACAAGACCGAGGCTCTTAAAATGCGTATCGTCCGTAATTACTGCGTGGGTGCCGATAATTATGTCGGCATCCCCCGACTGAATCTGCTCTTTTATGATTTTTTTGTTTTTCCCGGTGGTGCTTCCCGTGAGAAGAACCGTTTTTATGCCCGTTCCCTCAAGAAATTTTCCGAAGGTTTCAAAGTGCTGACGGGCAAGCACCTCTGTGGGTGCCATAAGCACGCATTGGTATGAGTTTTTTACTGCCGTGAACATAAGGGCAGCGGCAACTGCGGTTTTACCCGAGCCTACGTCACCCTGCAGAAGCCGTCTCATAGGGGAGTGCTTTTTCATATCCGTTATGCACTCGCTTATGGCACGGCGCTGTGCGTTCGTGGGAGCGAAGGGCAGTTTTTTTATGAAAGCCTCGGAGAAGTCCTCTCTTATGATAAAGTCAGTTTTTTCCTCTTCCTTTTTTCCCTGAGAGAGAATTCCCAGCTGCAAAGTGAGAAGCTCCTCGTAAATAAGACGGCGTCTTGCCGCTTTTACCTCGTTTTCGTTTTCGGGGAAGTGAATCATACGAAGTGAATCGTAATATGACGGGAGCTTGTATTTTAATATCTGCTCTGACGGCAGGGTTTCCTTCAGCTGACCTTTAATGGTCTCGAGGGCGGTTTTTACGGCTTTTCCTATTGCCCTTGAATTGAGGTCTGAGGTCTGTCTGTAAACAGGGTGGAGATACTCACCCGTTTCAGCCTTCATATAACGGGGGGACAGCATTTCCTTGCCGCCCATATCGTTTATTTTTATCTTGCCGTAAAATATGAACTCCTGACCCTCTAAAAGGTCCTGAGAAACAAAGCGGTTATTAAAAAACGTAAGGTGAATTATGCCCTTGCCGTCGGTAGCCGAGGAACGGTACATAAGCTTGCCGTTCCGGGTTTTAACGGGAAGGGGACGTGCTATCATTATGCCCCTTACTGCCACGGTTTCGTTTTCCGGGGCGTCTTGTATGGGAGTGATATTTTTCCAGTCCTCATAGCCTCTCGGATAAAAGGTGAGAAGGTCTCCGACGGTCAGAATGCCCAGCCGTCGGAAATGCTCTGCCCTTTTGTCACCGATGCCCTTAAGGAAACGGATGTCTGTTGTTCTGATGTCTGTCATAATCTGTCTCCTTTCGGGAATACTTTTTTAAGAGGTGAGAGAATGGGTGAAATAAATATGAGGGCAGAGTATATTCTGCTGAAATTCAAAAGGGAGCTTAAAAGGGAAGGACTGATGTCGGGAATGACGGCACTGGGTATTTTTGTGTGTGCCGGGACGTTGCTTTCAGCCTTTTACGGAAATATATTTCTTGCTCTGCCGTCCGCTGCGGGAGGAATACTGCTTTTGTATTTTTTTCTTGCACAGAGGCTGTATCTTTCGGAGCGCTTTGCTTTTCTTTCGGGGGAGCGTGAGGCTCTTCGGACTGTCAGTATATCCCGTGTGCTGCGGTTTGCCCTTTTTCGGCTTTATACGGGGACAGTAAAACTTCTGTGGCTGAATTTCTTTCTTTTGCCCTCTCGCATAACTGCACTCATAATCATAAGAACCCTTTATATGGCAGGAAATATTCAGAGGGTAATGCTTCTTACCCTTATCTTTGCAACGCTTATACTCTGTGCCGTGGGTTTTCTCTTTTATTTTTATCTGTCGGGGAGGTACTTTCTTTCGGAGCTGCTTTTTGTAAGATGCCCGAAGCAGAAGCCGTCGGAGATACTTAAAAGCTCAGCTCTTCTGACAAAGGGAAGGCTTACTGAAATTATGCTTTTCAGAATAAGAAATACGTTTTTTGCAGGGACTGTAAAAAGGAAAATGCGCTGTGCACTTTCTGCCTTCGACGTGTTTTCCGACAGAAAATTCTGTAAAAGCTACGGGCTTGTGAGTCCCTTTACATTCCGAGAGCACGCTTGAGGTTAAGACCTAAGATGCCGTCCTTTGCTTCCTCGGGGATGTCGAGATTTTCGATTCTTTCAATTGCCTTTTTTACGTAATCTGCCTTGTTGTAGGGGAAGTCGAGACCGAAGATGCTTCTTGTGTTTCCCGTCTGATGGATTACGGTGCGAAGCTCCTCGTCGGAAAGAGACCAGGCTCCCTGAAGACCGTTTTCACTCATTGCGACGGTTGTCCAGCCGGCAAAAACGGTATCCTCCTTTGAATTTCTGACGCTGTTGCACATAACTGCCAGAGCTTCACGGAAGAAGTGGTAGCCGCCTATGTGCTCCATACTGAATTTCAATTCGGGGTAGCACCAGGCAACCTCATCGAATAAAAGAAGACTGTAGTCCTTTATGGGGTGCCAGTGAAGACCTGTGTGGAAGGAGAGGAAAAGTCCCTCTCTTTCCGCTTTTTTATATACCCTCTGAGACTTGAAGGACATTACGTTTTCTCCCTGAAAGGCAGGGTGGATTTTTATACCCTTGAAGCCGTAGGATATCATTTTGTCTATCTGATAATCCACGTCGTCATCCTCGAAATCAACGGTGCCGAAGCCGATTAAAGAGGGGTCGTCCTTGATTTCGTTATAGAGCCAGTCAAGTCTGTCCCCGGGAAGTCCCGAGCGTGCAAACTGATCCTTGAAGCAGGTAAAGCAGACAGCCTTTTCGATGCCCGTTTCTGCCATTAATTCCTTAAGCTCCGCTACGGATGCTCCTTTTTTTGATTTTTCGGGAAAAACGTGTGCGTGATTTGCCCAAACTGTGCGGTTGCTCATAGTTATCATCCTTTCTGTAACTCGTAATTCAGAGATGTAATTTATTTTACGTACCGTAGGGGAGGGGTCCCCCCTCCCGTTTTTATAACTTTTGTAACTTTCATTTGTGAAAAAATACAACCCTTTTGAACGGGCGGGATATCCCTCAGAAACATAGTCGTCTTGCTTCCCTTGGGGCGGTCGCAATACTCCTTGTTTCTTCACCTCATTCGCGTGCCTTCATCTGTCCCCGACAGCGGCACTCTCATTCGCCCCCGCCCCTACCGTACTTTATTCGCCGGATTCCGGTATTATATGCGGATAATCTCTATGCTATCACATTCGTTGTCGGCGGAGACCTCAATGAGGTTTACATCCTTTTTAAGCTTCAGCTGACGGAAGATGTAGACACCGTCGGTGATTTTTTCGGGCTTGTATTTTTTATCCTTGCCGTTTACAAGAAGGCGGATTCTGTTGCTGTTGGTGATGCACTTTATGTCAATGAATTTATCAAAGGTTTCGTAGTTTTCAAGCTCGCAGATTTTTATGAAGCTTTTTACGGAGAACTGGGATTTATAGTACCAGAAGATATCGTAGATCTGTCCGCGGGTGCTGCTTATAAGACCGCGCTTTGAGTTTACCTCCTTGCCGTCGGTGAGAAGACCGCCCACATAGGCGATAATTTTCTGGCGGCAGAAGGTGTTCCACATACGGATGAGCCACTCGCCCAGCTCCTCGGGGGTTTTGTCTGCCTTGTCGGGGCTTTCGGGAAGAACGGCAAAGCATTTTTCGGGGTATTTTTCCTGCAGGTATGAGAACCTGCCGTTGAAGGTGATGAAGGATTCGGGAGCGCTCCAGCAGGGAATTCTCAGGAGAACGGCTTTTGCCTTTTCCGAGATTGTGTCATCCTCTGCATCGATATATCTTTCGGCTATTGCAGTAAGCTCGGGAGCAAGTGATGAAAGGCAGTCGGACATTTCGTCAAAATATCCGTTTCCGCCGTC
>JAZNAI010000202.1:0-17503 GCA_045586465.1 Acutalibacteraceae bacterium
CTCAACTCCTTGGCTCACAGAACGACATGGCTACGATCCGACTTGTATAAGATAATAACGGAAGAAAAGCTTCGTCCCGAAACAAAGCTTCTTACGGTTATAGGAAATCACGAATTTATTGATTACCGTGATGTTGATGCAACAGTCGGTTATACTGTATATAAAAAATATATAAGCGAAGAAATGGATACAGACGTTGTCATAAACGGTTATCATTTTATCGGTGTAGCTTATGATGACAACGGAAAAACCTTTAAAACCAAGCTTTCCTGGCTTAAGGAAAGGCTTGATAATGCAACAGCGGAAAATCCCGAAATGCCTGTTTTTGTATATCAGCATCCCCATCCCTTCCTTACTGTATACGGCAGTGTGAACTGGGGTGATACAGACCTTCGCAAGGTGCTGAATAAATATCCGCAGGTTATAGATTTCTCGGGACATTCGCATTACTGTCCTGCTGATCCCCGTTCCGTATGGCAGGGGGCTTTTACGGCTGTAGGCTGCGGCTCTCTTGCCGCATTAATGGGAAATCTCAACTATATTGAAGGCGATAAGGATGCTCCCGGTAAATCGGGCTCTGCCTGGGTTGTAGAGGCTGACAGCAAGGGTAACGTGCTTATGAAGCTTTACGATATTGAAAACCGTCAGTTCTTTCCCGGTGTGCAGTATTTCTTTACCGGTCTTCATAAGAAAAACAAGAGAACATATAACTGGCACAAGCTCAAATCCCTTGATACCGCGCCCGTATTCACAAGCGGGGCAAAGATTAAAAGCACATTAAATGAAGAAGGGGAGACGGTAATTTCATTCCCCGAGGCAAAGGGCTTTTACCCTGCAGAGAATTATAAAATCACAGTAATTGATAAGGATAAAAAATGCGTCTTTGCAAAAACGGTTATTTCCGACTATGTAAGAGCAAATGAAAATGATGTAAATGTAAATCCCGGAAAACTCAACGGCGGTGAGTATACCGTGAAAATCACAGCTTACAGCCCCTATGCTAAAAAAGGCGGAAAGCTCACAGGAAAGATTTCTGTATAAAGGAGAAATAAAATGAACGGAATGACAAGAAGAGAACGTCAGGTTACCGACCTTGATGAAATTAAAAAGATTCTCGATAAATCGAAGGTTCTGCACTTAGGTCTTGTTGACGGAGACGAGCCTTATGTTGTGCCTATGAACTACGGCTATGAATTTCAGGATGAAAAATTAGTTTTTTATCTTCACGGTGCAAGACAAGGCAGAAAGCTTGATGTTATAAGGGCAAATCCCAAAGCATTTGCAGAGCTTGAATGTGATATTGTGCCCTTTGAGGGTGAGGTCGCCTGCAAGTACGGTATTACCTATGCTTCCGTTATGGCAAGAGGCAAGGCTGTAATTGTTGAGGATGTAGAAGAAAAAATGCACGCTCTTACGGTGCTTATGAAAACACAGACGGGTAAGGACTTCGAATTCAATGAAAAGCTCGTAAGCGTTGTTAGCGTAATAAAAATCGATGTCGAAGAATTCACCGCAAAGCACCGCCCCGGTCCCAAAAAGTAAAATAAACAGTAAAGGCATAAGACAGATTTTTTCAGTCTTATGCCCTTTGATATTTTATACGGAAAATATAATAACTCTTTGCAGTAATAATCCCTGTCCTGACGTCATAAAATTTACCGATAAAGAAAAATTCGGAGGAATTGTTATGGCGAGTACAAGTATTTATAAAGACATTGCAGAGCGGACGGGAGGGGATATTTACATAGGGGTAGTGGGACCCGTCAGAACGGGAAAGTCCACATTCATTAAGAAATTCTGTGAGCTTATGGTAATTCCCAATGCACCCCACGATTTTTCAAGGGAGAGAATGATAGACGAATTGCCTCAGTCGGCTGCCGGAAGAACAATAATGACAACAGAGCCGAAATTTGTACCCGAAAGGGGAGTTAGGATTTCCGTTGATAATAACATTGATATGAATGTCCGTCTTGTGGATTGTGTCGGTTATATTGTGCCCTCATCTCTCGGCTATATTGAAAATGAAGAGCCGAGAATGGTGAAAACACCGTGGTTTGAGGATGAAATTCCTTTTAATATGGCGGCAGAAATCGGCACAAAAAAGGTAATATCCGAGCACGCAACAATAGGTCTTGTTATCACCACCGATGCCAGTATCAGTGACATTCCCCGTGAAGAATATGAAGAGGCAGAGGAAAGAGTGATAAACGAATTGAAGGAGCTCAATAAGCCCTTCGTTGTACTTCTTAACTGTATGTATCCGAAAAGTGCATCAGCAGGCATTATTGCAGGTGAGCTTTCCGAAAAATATGATGTGCCCGTGCTCCCCGTAAACTGTCTTAATCTTACGGAAGAGGAAATGAATGACATTCTTACTCAGGTGCTTTATGAGTTTCCTTTAAGAAAAATCGTCGTCAATATGCCCTCATGGCTTAAAGGCTGTGACAAGGATAGCGAGCTTCACGAAAAGCTCAATGAATGCTTCAGAAAAGCAGGAGCTGCCGTTACAAGAATTTCGGATATTCAGCATTTTACCGACTGTCTTTTATCTGAAAAGCTTTTCTCGAAAGCCGTGACCGGAAATGTTGAGCTCGGTGTCGGCTGTGCCTATATTGATGCGGGACTCGATAATACTTATTTTTACAATATTCTTTCAGGCATTACAGGAGAGGAAATAAAGGATGATGCAGACCTTATTGATATTCTTAAGGATTTTTCCGTTATAAAGAAAAAATATGAGAAAATTGCCGCTGCACTCGAGCAGGTGAATTCTACAGGCTACGGAATTGTAATGCCGTCTATTGACGAATTAAGTCTCGAGGAACCCGAAATTATGAGACAGGGAAGCCGTTACGGAGTAAGACTCAAGGCAAGTGCACCCTCTATACACCTTCTGAAGGCTGATATAAAAACCGAGGTTGCTCCCATTGTGGGAAGTGAGAAGCAGAGCGAGGACCTTATAAAATATCTCCTTGACGGTTTTGAAGATGATCCCTCAAAGATATGGGAATCCAATATCTTCGGAAAATCGCTTGATGAATTGGTCAATGAAGGGCTTAAAACAAAGCTTATGCATATGCCTAACGAAGCGAGAATGAAGCTGCAGCAGACACTTGAAAGAGTAATAAATGAAGGCTGTAACGGTCTTATATGTATTATTGTCTGACATAAAAATTGCCGTCATCAGCGATGACGGCATTAAGTTTACTGTAATTTTTTGTATTCTTCAACGGCGATTCGGTCACACTCTTCGTTGTAAGGATGACCTGCATGCCCCTTTATCCATTGAAAAGTAACCGTATGCTTTTCTAAAAGTGCATCAAGCTCTTTCCATAATTCGGGATTCAGTACAGACTTGCCGTCTGATTTTTTCCAGTTTTTTGCTTTCCAGGATTTAAGCCAGCTCTGATTTATTGCATCGCAGACGTACTTTGAATCTGAAACCACCGTTACTTCACAGCTTCTTGTAAGTGCCTCAAGCCCCTTTATTACAGCGCTTAATTCCATTCTGTTATTGGTTGTATTTTTTTCTGAGCCCGAAATTACTTTTTTGTGAGACCCGAATGTAAGTATGGCACAGTAGCCTCCGGGACCGGGATTTCCCGAGCAGGCACCGTCCGTATAAAGCATTACTTTATCCATAAAAAATTTTCTCCGTTGACTTTTTTGGATATTCTAACATTTAGTTGAAAATATTGCAATATTCAGTGACTATTTTACCGCAGATTAGTAAATAATATTTCCGAAAATTATTGAAAGGGTGTCCGGAATTGAAAGCAGTAATTTTATGCGGAGGAAGAGGAAGCAGACTTAATCCTCTTACTGAAAATACTCCTAAAGCGCTCATAAAAATACTTAACCGACCGGTGCTTGATTCGGTTATTGAAAAAATCGTGAACAGCGGTATTACCGAGATTTATCTTTCTCTCGGGTATATGGCGAACGAAATTGCTGAATATTGTTCAAAAAAAGAATACGGTGCGGAGCTTATATTCTGCTGTGAGAATAAGCCTCTCGGCACCGCAGGAGGAGTTAAAAATTGTATAAAAAGCTGCGATGACGACATCCTTATTATAAACGGTGAATGTGTTTTTGATTTTGATTTGCAGGAGCTTGTTGATTTCCATTATGCAACCGATTCGGATTTTTCGGTGTGCGGCATAGAAACTGATGACCCCAGAGACTGCTGTGTGATTTCTTATGATGATGACAGCAGCATAACATCATTTTCCGAAAAAACAACCTGGGAGCAAACCGAAGGCAATTTTGTTGATACGGGAATTTACGTAATGAAAGGAGCCCTGCTTGAAAAAATTCCTGATGACACCGGATATGATTTTACGGAAAATCTTTTTCCGGTAATTTTTTCAGATGATCTCAGGTTTATGTTTTATCGGGCAGAAGGCATATGTGGGAATATTTGTGATTTTGCTTCATATAAAAAACTGACACGGAAATTACTTGATTCTGATTGCGAGAAGATTAGCTTTGAAGGAACCTTTTACGGTAAGGATACCGTTCTCGGGAATGATGTTACCGTCAGAGCTCCTTGTATCATAGGAAAAAATACGCTTATCGGAGATTCGTCCGTGATAGGTCCTTACAGCGTAATCGGAAACAATTGCAGGTTGTCGGAAAAATCCGTGATTTGCGGAACAATTACCGGAGAATACTGCGAAACGGGAAGTAACACAGAGCTTACCGGCTGTATTACAGATGATTGTGTAACAATAGAGGATAGCTGTCTTGCTGAAGAAAACTGTGTTATAGGCTTTAATTGCAGGATAGGCAGATTCAGTCGTATTCTCAGCGGAAACAGAATCTGGCCCGGAAGAAGAGTGGCTCCCGAAACGGTCGTATCACGTGATATGCACTATGAAAATCCGGAAAGAATAGAGTTTGATATTTTCGGACTTTCGGGTAAGGCAAATTCGCAGATAAGTCTTGATGATATTGTATTATTGGGGCAGGCAATTGCAAGCACCCCCGGTATAGCAAGAATCGGAATCGGAAGCGATGATTCTTATATTTCCGAAAACTTCCGTGCAGTTCTCATCAGCGGAATGAGAGCCTGCGGTGCGGTTTGTTATGATTTCGGTGAAATGTTCAGGTGTCAGGGATATTTTTATTCAGCATACTGCAGTCTGGACTTTTTTGTTTATGTTGATTCTTCAGGCGATATCATATCATTTTCGTTTTTCGGAAAAAACGGAATGCCTGTAAACTCAAAAATATCCGCCAATATAAATAATAACTATAAATTTTCAGCGTTTGCTTTTTCTGAACCCTCTGAGTATAAAGAGGTGTTCAATATGAAGCTTTTCAGCGTGGTTTATAAGTCATTTTTTAAAAAGCTTTGTCCGTTGCCTCTTAAAAAGCTCAGAGTAACCGTGGAAACTGAAAATCCCGTTATTGCTTCTCTTGCGGATGAATTGTTTGAGAAAAGCGAAATAATCGGAAACGGAAAAAGAAGCATTCAGATTCTTTTAAGCCGCACGGGAGGAGAGCTCTTCGTTGTTGAAAACGGTACGGTTTTCCCCGGTGAAAGAATTCTGTCCTTGCTGTGTGAGATGGAAAATGCTGAAGGAAATGACGTTATAATTCCCGAGGAAGCCCCGAGCTTTATTGAGGAAAATTCTGAAAAGTACCAAGGCAATATTTTGCGGGTATTTGAAAACAGCCCCGAGAATCTTAATCTGGGTGACCGAGTTGTTCTTAATTCCGTATGGACCTTCGATATGCTTCTTATGTCTGCAAAGCTTCTGACTATTCTGGAGGAGGCTGATATCAGTCTTGAGTCCCTCTTTGACAGCTACAGGAATTTTGCATTAAAGAAAACCGTAATGGATATAAACTGTAATCCTTCAGAAATCAATGCTTTGATTTCTGCGTGCGGAGCCGACAGAAAAACAGGGGAAATTTATTTTCTTTTTGACGGCAAGACGGGAAAGGTACGTGTCAGACAAATGGGAAATGCCGGTAAAATCAGAATTCTTGCAGAGGCGGGGGATATGGAAACCGCAAAAGAGCTTTCGGTTTTTGTTACTAAAAAAATAAAAAATGCCAATATTGACAAAGATATGCAAAAGTAGTAATATAAAGTGATTATATATATTTAAATTATTATATTGTTCCGGTGTTTTGCCGGACTTACATAAATCTAAAAGGAGTAAATATGCAGAACAATTCTACAAAATCAAGTAAAAAGAAAGAAAACGCATCAGCTTCTGCAAGTAAAAAATCTGCTTCGAAAAACAAGAATAATTCCGCATTAAAATCCGGAATCAAACAGAGTAATGATAATGCGGCTAAAGCAAACACTTCGGTAAAAAATGAAATAAAAAAACAGAAGACTAACAAGAAAAACAGCCGTACAAAATCTGTTCCGAAGAAAAAACACGATTCCGTAAAGTCAAAGAATAACAAAAAAATCAACCCCGTAAGAATAATGTTCCTTGGCGGTATAAACGAAATCGGTAAGAATCTTACCCTTTTTGAATATAATGATGAAATTATTATTGTTGATTGCGGAATGACCTTCCCCGATGCGGATATGCCGGGTATTGATTACGTTCTTCCCGATATCACATATGTTGAGCGTAACAGAGACAGAATCAAGGCTGTTTTTGTAACCCACGCTCATGAGGACCATATAGGCGGTCTTCCTTATCTTCTTAAGAGTGTTAATATTCCCGTTTACTGCACACGTCTTACGGCGGGTCTTATTGCAGGTAAGCTCAGAGAACACAGAATTCTCAATAAGTGTCAGATAGAGACCATTGAGGCAGGCTCTGTTACCAAAATCGGAGCATTCAGCGTTGAAGCGATTCACGTAAACCATTCAATTCCCGATTCTATTGCTTATGCTATTCATTGCGGAGCTGGAACCATTGTCCATACGGGTGACTTCAAGATTGACAGTACACCTATTGACGGTGATGTTATCGATCTTTCAAGGTTTGCACAGCTTGGAAAAGACGGTGTTCTTGCTCTGCTGTCTGACTCAACGAACTCCGAAAGACCCGGCTATACTCCCAGCGAGAAAAACGTGGGTGAAACATTGGAGGCTCTGTTCAGAAAGGCAGAGGGAAAGCGGATTATTGTAGCTTCCTTCTCCTCAAACATTCACCGTATACAGCAGATTATAGATGCATCAGAAAAAGCAGGAAGAAAAATCTTCCTGTCGGGCAGAAGTCTTGAAAACACAACCGCTATCAGTATTGAGCTCGGTTATATGAGAGTTTCCGACGGAGTCATTCTTCCTATTGACAGGCTTCGCAATTACCGTGATGAGGACGTTGTTATTATCACAACGGGCAGTCAGGGTGAGCCTATGTCTGCGTTGTCAAGAATGGCGTTGGGTGATCATAAAAAGGTTTCAATTGACAGTAACGATTTTGTTATTATTTCGGCAACTCCCATTCCCGGTAACGAAAAGACGGTTGCCAACACAATAAATGAGCTTATGAAGCTCGGCGCAGAGGTAATCTATGAAAAGAGCCTCAGCATTCATGTTTCGGGACACGCCGCTCAGGAGGAGCAGAAGCTTATCCTTAATCTTGTTAAGCCTAAGTTTTTTATACCTGTGCACGGTGAGCAGAAGCATCTCAGAAAGCACGAAAGTACAGCCCGCAGTGTAGGAATTCCTGCAGAGAATATCATTGTGCCCGACCTTGGAGCTGTTATTGAACTGACACCTGATAAGGCAGTTATGCATACAGGACTTCCCGTAGGAAGGGTATTTGTTGACGGCACGGGTGTATGTGACGTAGGTAAATCCGTTCTTAAGGACAGAAAGAATCTTTCTACGGACGGCGTTGTTGTTGTAAGCACAGTCGTTAACGGCTATACCGGTGAGCTTATGAGTGAGCTTGACGTTCAGTCAAAGGGATTTGTTTTTGATAATAATACTTCAGAGCTTATGCCCTTTATCGAAAAGGCCTGTAAAAAGGTTCTTGCAGATTATGCCGCTTCAACAAATATGGATATTTATTCTCTTAAGATTAAACTTAAAGAAAGTATTTCAAGGGCAATTTTTGACAGAACAAGGCGTTCGCCTATAGTTATAGTTACGGTGCTTACCGCACACTTTTAAAACGGCACGGGAGGTGTTGTTGTGAATTTCAGAGATATCCTTAAGAACAATCCTTTTACAGTAGCAATAATACTTCTTGCTACATTGATCAGCGGTGTTACATTTGTATTTTCGAAGCCGCTTGCTATTGTTGAGCTTGTGATAGTTATTTCTTTTTCTGTTCTTGCCATTAAGTGGATCAGAAATGAATCTGCAAGAAAAAAGGAGATGCTGCGCAGCTTTGAAAAGCATTTCAGAGAATCCGGCGAAATGAGTGACAGTGTTACCTCTTTTCCTTTCCCCTTTCTCCTTGTAGATAATGCCGGTGCCGTGGAGTGGTTCAATGCACGTTTTCACGAGCTGCTTGAAGGAACAGAGGTAAAAAACGGAGATCTGATTTCTCACTTTTTTCCTGATTGCAGAAAAATCATTGAAGCAAACGACTTTTCGGTTTTTGAAATTGCTGTTGCCAATAAGGAGTATACCGTATATCCCGCGAGAATTGATGAAAATCTGATTTCTCTTTATTTTACGGAAGATACTGCCTTGAAAAAAATACGCACGGAATACAGCATTTCCAGACCTGTAGTTCTTCTTATAAATATTGACTCTCTTGAGCAGACAGAAGATGTGCTTGCACATGCTGATTATTATTCTGTTGTTTCCGATGTTGAAAAGGAAATTACTAAATGGCTTGTGGAAAACAACTGCGTTTTCAGAAAGTTTGCCGACGGTAAATTCCTTGCTGTTACGGAATCCCGTTATTTTGACGGTATGATGAAGAATAAATTCAGCATTCTTGATAAGGTTCGTCTTTACAGATTCGGTGAGGAAGAGGTTGACATTACTTTGTCCGTCGGTGTCGGTAAAGAAAGCTCCTTTGATATGTGTGAAGTCAGTGCCAGACAGGCGCTTGACCTTGCACGAGGCAGAGGCGGAGACCAGGCTGTTGTAAAAATCGGTGAAAAATATGAATTTTTCGGCGGCACAACCGGCAGAAAGGAAAAACGAGGCAAGATTAAGTCACGTATCGTATCAGCGGCACTTAATGAGTACATAGAAAAATGCTCATCCGTTTTTGTTATGGGACATACGTTTTCCGATTTTGATGCTGTCGGTGCGGCTATCGGCGTGTGTGCAATTGCGAGAGCGTGCTCAAAGCGTGCCTACGTTGTTGTTAATAAAAGCAATTCCCTTGCAATGCCTCTTATTAACCGTCTTGAAAGAGAATACGGAAAGCTCAGCTTTATTTCTCCCGAACGAGCAAATGAGCTTTTTGAAGAGGATTCCCTTCTTGTAATTACCGATACTATGCGCTCACAGCTTGTTGAGGCACCTATGCTTCTTGAAAAGGCGAAAGCTGTAGTGCTTATTGACCATCACAGAAAAACTGTTGACCACATTGATTCGGCTGATCTTGAATTCCATGAGCCTTATGCATCATCAGCCTGTGAAATGGTAACGGAGCTTGTTCAGTATTCTCCTGCAAAGGTCCGTCTTTCCGCATTTGAGGCAGAAGCTCTTCTTGCCGGTATCATTCTTGATACAAAGAATTATACTCTCAGAGTCGGTGTAAGAACCTTCGAAGCTGCTGCATACCTTAAAGACTGTAAGGCTGATACTGTTGCTGTAAAGCAGTATTTTGCAGGCTCGGTTGAGGACAATGTCAGCGTCAGCCGTCTTATAACAAACGCCTCATTCTATAACAGATATGCTGTTGCTGTTGCAGACAGTGAGACTGTTGTTTCAAGACTTATTACCTCAAAAGCCGCAGACGAGCTTCTTAATATTGCAGGTGTGGACGCCTCTTTTGTTGTTTGCAGCGTGAATGATACCGTATATATTTCGGCACGTTCACTGGGTAAGGTCAATGTTCAGTTGATTATGGAAAAATTCGGCGGCGGAGGACATCAGAGTATGGCTGCCTGTCAGCTGCACGGAGAAAATATTGAGTCGGCTGTTAAAAAGCTGAATGATGCAATAAATGAATATTTTAATGATAATTAAAGATACGGAGGTAAACTTAAATGAAGGTTATACTTAATAAAGACGTTAAGGATCTCGGCAAAAAGGGCGAGCTTGTAAACGTTTCTGACGGATATGCAAAGAATTTTCTTATTCCCCGTAAAATTGCGGTAATTGCAGATGCTACGGCTATGAATGAACTTAAAAACAGAGAGATGTCAAAGGCACATCATCTTGCAGTAGAAAAGGCTAATGCAGAGGCTGCTGCAGCAACACTTGAAGGAAAGAATATTAAGATTTCCGCAAAAGCAGGTGCTAACGGAAGACTTTTTGGCTCAGTAACCTCCAAGGAAATTGCAGAGCAGATCAAGGCTCAGTACGGTATTGAGATTGATAAGAAAAAGATTATTGTTGACGATATAAGAAATTTCGGCACTTATGAGTGTACGGTAAAGATTTATACGGGAATATCTGCAAAGGTATTTATCGTTGTGGGTGAATAAAATCTGAGGGGATTAGAATGAGTAAGACAGATAAGGCTTCTGTTGATACAGGTACAAGTAAATCATTTTCTCTTGAGGCGGAGCAGGCTATTCTCGGTAGTGTGCTCATAGATCCGTCATGCTTCCCGACAGTATCAATGCTTGTGCGTCCCGAATACTTTTATATGCCTCAGCATAAGGCCATATATGCGGCAATGCTGTCGATTGATGCGGCAGGCTCAGGTGCTATTGACCCTCTGCTTATTCTTGAAATGCTGAGAGCTGAGAATGTATTTTCAAACGAAGAGGACGGTAAGGTTTATCTGTTTCAGCTTGCAGATATTGTGCCCTCAACCTCAAATGTTGAGGCATACTGTAAAATCATTAAGGATAAGTTTTACATAAGAACTCTTGTTAATGTAGCAACCGATATCGTTGATATGGCTGAAAACTCGGGTCAGGAAGCAGATATTATTCTTGATAATGCCGAGCAGCGTATTTATGAAATAAGGCAGGGTAAAACTGTATCGGGTCCTTCAAAATTAAGTGACGTCATAGCAGACGTTTATGATACTCTGTATAAGCTTAATTCGGAAGATAAGGATCAGTACAAGGGACTTCCTACGGGCTTCCCCGATCTTGATAAAATGTGTAACGGACTTAACCGTTCTGACCTTGTTATTGTCGGTGCACGTCCTGCTATGGGTAAAACAAGCTTTACACTGAGAATGGCAAGAAACGTTGCCGTTTATTCAAAAAAACGTGTGCTTTTCTTCTCTCTTGAAATGTCTAAGGAGCAGCTTGCTCAGAGAGTTATTTCAACGGAAGCGCAGATTCCCAGCCAGAAGATGAGAAAGGGCGACCTTACTCCGAAGGAATGGGAAAGACTCAGTGCAGCCTGTGTATTTCTTGCTGATGTACAGATGTATTTTGATGATACTTCAAATATAACGGTTCCCGAAATGAAGGCAAGATGCCGCAGACTTAAAAACGTTGATGCCGTATTTATCGACTATCTTCAGCTTATGCAGTCTGCAAAAAAGTCAGAAAGCCGAGTTCAGGAGGTTACTGAAATCACAAGAAGCTTAAAGCTTATGGCAAAGGATCTTATGATTCCCGTTGTTGTATGTGCTCAGCTTTCACGAAGCACGGAAGGCCGAGGCTCATCACATAAGCCTCAGCTTGCAGACCTTCGAGAATCGGGTTCAATCGAGCAGGATGCTGATATGGTTCTGATGCTTTACAGACCTGACTACTATAAGAGCGAAAAAGAGGATACAAAGGACAAAGGCGGCGAGCCTCAGGAGCAGCCTCAGCAGGATAAGTCTTCGGAGCTTGAAGTCAATGTGGCTGAGCTTCTTGTTCAGAAAAACAGACACGGTCCTACGGGCTCGGTTAAAATGATATGGAATCCTCAGTATACACTTTATACCTGTGTTGAGGAAAATAACAGAGATGAAGACTAAGTTTCTTGATACAATTAAGAAATATTCAATGTTTTCCGTCGGCGACAATGTTGTTGTCGGTTTGTCGGGCGGTGCAGACTCGATGTGTCTTGTATCGTTGCTTGACGAATTTAAGGACAGGCTCGGCGTCACTCTTTGTGCGGTTCATATAAACCATTGTATCCGCGGTGAGGAAGCGGACAGGGATGAGAAGTTTGTCCGTCACTTTTGTGAAGAGAAAAACATACCTCTTTCAGTATTCAGAAAAGATATTCCCCGCATATCAGAAGAAACGGGAGAGAGTACTGAGCTTGCAGCAAGGCGCATAAGATACGAATGCTTCAGTGAGTGTTCAGCGGATAAAATTGCGACAGCACATTCAGCCAGTGACAGAATCGAAACCTTGTTGTTTAATCTCTCAAGAGGCGCTTCGCTCAACGGACTGTGTTCGATTCCGCCTGTAAGAGATAATATTGTACGTCCTCTTATCGGTATTACAAGATGCGAAATTGAGGAATACTGTAAAGAGAATTTAATTGAGTATATTACGGACAGCACCAATCTTACCGAGGAATATACAAGAAATAAATTCAGACTTAACGTTATTCCTGAGCTTAAATCTATTAACCCTGCATTTGAAAAAAATGCAATCAGGTGCATAGAGCTTCTCAATGAAGAAAATGCTTATATAGAAAAGCTTGCAAAAAAGCTGCTTGAAGATAATCTCCTGCCCAACGGCAGACTCGTGCTTAATGCGCTTTCGAAAGAAGATGACGTTATTTTTCGTCGCGTTGTCATAAAATTTCTTGAAAGTCAGTCTGTCGGAGAATACGAATACTCTCATATCGGCATAATAACTGAAAGTAAGTGCAAAAGATTTGCTGTATGCCTACCCGGAAATGTGCGAGTTGAATCGGACGGAGAGGTCCTTTTTGTCAGTAACAGATCCGATAGTTTTTCAAGGGAAGCGCTTACGGAGTACTCTTTTGATATAAATGACGGAATATCATTTGTTAGTCAAAATAAAGAATATCGTGCATATGTTACCCGTGAGAAGCCCTCGGGAAACGGAGTATTTTATGCGGATGCCGAAAAGGTCGGTCAAAATGCGGTTTTTCGTGCAAAGCTTCCCGGAGATACCATAAAACCGGGTAAGGGCAGATGCTCAAAGCCCTTGCGGAAGCTTTTCAATGAAATGAAAATTCCCCCTGAGGAACGGGATTTTATATATGTTCTTGCTGATGAAAAAGGTGTTATCTTTACGGAGAACATAGGCTTTGATGCAAGATGTCTTTGTGACAGCAATACAAGCAAATATCTGATTGTGGAAACGGAGGATATAAAAAATGAAGAATGATATAAAGAAAGTACTGTATTCCGAGAAGGAAATAAGTGACATTGTAGCAGAGCTCGGTGCACAGATAAGTGAGGATTACAAGGACAGAAAGCTTCTGATGGTAAGTGTTCTTAAAGGATCGGTTGTTTTTATGGCAGACCTTATGAGAGCGGTTACTATTCCTTGTGAAATAGACTTTATGGCAGTTTCAAGCTACGGCGACAAAACAAAGTCAAGCGGTACGGTAAGAATACTCAAGGATCTTGACAGGGATATTTCAGGTTATGACGTTCTTCTTGTTGAGGATATTCTTGACAGCGGAAAGACACTTAATTATCTTATGGATGTGCTTTATGCAAGAAATCCCTCAAGTATTCGTATCTGTACTCTTTTTGACAAGCCTGAGCGCAGAGAGGTTGATATTTTTGCCGATTATAAGGGCTTATTGGTTCCTGATGAGTTCATTGTCGGTTACGGACTTGATTTTTCTGAAAAATACAGAAATCTTCCTTTTATCGGAGTTCTCAAGGACGATAAACACTAATTTACGGAGGTCAATACAAATTGTCTAATAACACTCTTAATAAAATCAAACAGTTTCTGCCGATAATTCTTTTGCCGGTGATAATGATTTTTCTTATTTCATTTTTTGTTAACGGCAACAATTCACAGAAGGACGTAACCTACTATGATGTTGTTGAAATGTTTACTAATAATGAAATCAAGGAATATACGCTTAACCTCGGCAGCGGTGTTCTTGAATACCAAAAGAGAGACGGCGAGCAGAAATATAAGTATACTGTTCCCAATATAAATCTCTTCAATCAGGACGTTCATGCTTTTGTTATTCAGCACAATCTTACTCATGACGGTGATGCTGAGATTGTCTATAATTATAAGGCAGGAGCCTCCAATTCATGGATAACAAGCCTTATTCCTTCCGTTGTGCTTTTAGGTGCTCTCGGCGTTCTTATGTTTATTATGATGCGTAAGATGAATCAGAGCCTTATAACAGAAAACAACAGAACAATGTCCTTCGGTAAGGCAAGAATCAAGATGCCCAAGGACGGCAAAAGAACAACGTTTGATGACGTTGCAGGTGCCGAAGAAGAGAAGAATGAGCTTGCAGAAATTGTGGATTTCCTTAAAAATCCTCAGAAATACACAGAGCTTGGCGCAAGAATTCCCAAGGGTGTGCTTCTTGTGGGCCCTCCCGGTACCGGTAAAACTCTTCTTGCCCGTGCGGTTGCAGGCGAAGCAAATGCTCCCTTCCTTTCAATTTCAGGCTCAGATTTCCTTGAAATGTACGTCGGTGTAGGTGCATCACGTGTGCGTGACCTTTTCGATCAGGCTAAAAAGAATGCTCCGTCAATAATTTTTATTGATGAAATTGATGCCGTAGGCCGTCACAGAGGTGCCGGTATGGGCGGCGGTCACGATGAAAGAGAGCAGACTCTTAATCAGATGCTTGTTGAAATGGACGGCTTTGTGGGAAATGAAAGCGTTATTGTGCTTGCAGCTACCAACAGAGTAGACATTCTTGACCCTGCGCTTCTTCGTCCCGGACGTTTTGACAGACAGATTACTATGGGGTATCCCGATATAAAGGGCAGATTTGATATTCTTAAAATCCATGCAAGAAATAAGTCTCTTGCTCCCGATGTAAAGCTTGAGGATATTGCAAAGACAACAGTAGGCTTTACCGGTGCTGATCTCGAAAACCTTCTTAACGAGGCGGCTCTTCTTGCTGCAAGAAAAAATCTTAAGGCAATTACCTCCGTTGAGCTTGACGAAGCAATGATTAAGGTTGTTGTAGGTACGGAAAAGAAGTCACACAAAATTAACGATAAGGACAAGAAGCTTACTGCTTATCACGAGGCAGGTCATGCCGTATCGTCATATTTTCTCGGCGGACAGGATCCCGTACAGCAGGTATCTATTATTCCTACAGGTATGGCAGGCGGCTTTACAATGCATATGCCTCTTGAGGATAAGATGTACCGCTCCAAAAAGGGTATGGAGGACGAAATCGTTACTCTTCTCGGCGGACGTGTTGCTGAAAGCATCATAATCGGTGATATTTCTACGGGTGCTTCCAACGATATCCAGAGAGTTACCGAAATTGCAAGGGGAATGGTTACAAAGTACGGTATGAGTGATACTCTCGGACCCATAACCTTCGGTTCTGGAGAAACAGAGGTGTTCCTCGGTAAGGACTACAGTACGGTACGTAACTACTCTGAAGAAATTGCAAAGGATATTGATGAGGAAATCCGTAAGATTGTAACACACGGATATAAGCGCTGTGAAGAAATTCTCAGAGCAAACATCGATAAGCTTCATCTTCTTGCCGATTATCTCATTGCAAATGAAAAGATTGACGGTGAGGATTTTGTAAAGCTTATGGAGGGTGAAATTGTTCCTCCCGTGACTCTTTGTGAAAACGAAGAAAATAATGAAACTACAGAAGAATGAGGATAAAACAATGAAAAAGATTCTTGCTGTTTTACTTGCAATTTGCTCGGTTTTCGTTGTTTTCTCTGCCTGTTCCGGCGGTGAGGGGAACAATGAATCCGAAACAATTGATTATACGGAAATGCTTACAAATAAGGAGAATCCCGTTGCAACTATCGAAATGGAAGACGGGGGAGTAATGCTTATAGAGCTTTTCTATGATACTGCGCCCAATACGGTGAAAAACTTTATTTCTCTTGCCAATAAAGGCTTTTACGACGGACTTACTTTCCATCGGGTTATTCCCGGATTTATGATTCAGGGCGGTGACCCCAAAGGAAACGGAACGGGAGGTCCCGGATATAACATTTTCGGTGAATTTTCAAACAACGGCTTTGAAAATAACAGAAAACACCTCAGGGGTTATGTTTCAATGGCAAGAAAGGGTAATCCCTATAACCCTCCTTCAATGTATAATACGGCAGGCTCACAGTTCTTTATCTGTGTTGAAGACCAGCCCTCTCTTGATAATGATTATGCAGTTTTCGGCTATTGCTTCTACGGTATGAATGTTGCCGATGCAATTGTTTCTGTAAAGACTGACGCAAATGACAAGCCCCTCAAGGACGTAAAAATTAAGACTATAACAGTAGATCTCGGGGATAAGACATATGAGGAGCCTGAAACGCTTATGTAATATTGTTGCGAAAATGTAAACAATTTATGTATAAATATTTTTTCTCTTGCATATTTGTGTTATTTATGATATAAGTATCTTGAATAAAAATTTAGGAGGAAATTACAATGTTCACATGGCCCATCAAATGGATCCTTAAGAAGGTTCTTGTTGCTGTTATCCCCGCACTTATTGCTATTGGTCTTCTTGACCTTGCTGGCGTAGATGTTGAGTCTTTCATCAACGATCTTCTTGGCGAACTTGGTTTCGGTGAAGAAGAAACAACTACAGGTTCAGCTGAATAATTCCTTGCAAATTTGCAGGTGTCCGGAAAACGGGCACCTGTTTTTTTGTTGCAAAAAGATATTATAACAGATATAATAATAGAAAAACTATCGGAGAATGAAATGGAATCTAAATCAGCTTGTATAAAAAAGGCTTATGAATTTCTTGAAAATGTTACCCCTGTAAAGTATGATTGCGGAAAAATATGTAATAAGAAATGCTGTAAGGGAAATGATAACGACGGGATGCTTTTGTTTCCCGGGGAGGAAGAAATCTTTCGTGATAATGAAAATTTTGAGGTTTATTATGATAATCGTTATGACAGCCTTGCAGTAAGGTGCAAAGGTCCCTGCCGCAGAAATGAAAGACCGTTATCCTGCCGTATATTCCCGTATCTTATATACGCCGAAGAAAAAAGCGGCAAGCTCTCGGTTGCTCCTGATATCAGAGCGTTAGAATTCTGTCCGCTGATCAGCAAAAAATATGAGCTTGACAGAAAGTTTTTACGTGCATTAAGAATTGCATCCCGTAAACTTTGCGAAAATGAAGATATGTTGGAATTTATTTGTAAAATTACCCGAGAATTAACCGACTTTAACGGACTTGATGCTTAAAATATATTGATTTATTTTCTATTAAGTTATATAATTAAAGAGAATATTATATATGCTCAGGTATATTTAAGGAGATGTTTAGTATGTGTTATGATGTAGCCGTAATCGGTGCAGGTGTAATAGGTGCTCTTACTGCCCGTGAGCTTTCAAAATACAATCTTAAAACCGTGCT
>JAZNAI010000203.1:0-6709 GCA_045586465.1 Acutalibacteraceae bacterium
TTACACGCTCCCCTGTTATAATTTTTGCGCCACTGTTTTTAGCGTAAGCGACAATAGCATCGACTATATCCACAGCCTTGTCCGATTCGGGAAAAACACGGTTGCCTCTTTCAATTTTAAGGGGCACACCCATACCTTCAAACAAGTCCATGGTATCATAGGGCATAAACCTTGAAAAAGCACCGTAAAGAAAACGGGAGTTATGGGGAATTGCATCCATAAGCTCATTTACAAGTGTGCAGGCATTTGTAACGTTACATCTGCCCTTGCCCGTTATCATAAGCTTTCTTGCAGGCCGGGGATTTCTTTCAAGGACAGTAACCTTAAGTCCTCTTTCAGCCGCCTTGCCTGCGGCAATAAGCCCCGCAGGACCGCCGCCTATAACAATTACATCAGATTTCATAAAAACACCTCTAAGATGTTATTATATAATATATTAAAAATATTTGCAACATAAGAAAATTTTGCAAATTGATTGCAATTAGCTTGCATAATGCAAGCTTTTATGATAAACTAACAATGAAAGGATGTGTTTTTATGGCACGAACATCAAACGTTTTTGCACGTGTTGAGCCTGATATAAAGGAACAGGCAGAAGAAATACTTGATAAATTGGGAATTCCCATGTCGAATGCCGTCGGAATGTTTTTAAGACAGGTTGTTATGCAAAGAGGTATTCCCTTTGAAATGAAGCTGCCGGACACCGCACCCGTCGCTTACGGTTCGCTTACAAGGGAGCAGTTCATTGCGGAAATACAAAAAGGAATGGCGGACGCAAAAGGCGGTAACGTTATTTCTGCAGATGATGTTGAACAACACTTCCGTCAAAAATTCAACGTATGAAATACAAAATAAATTATACAAAAAGTGCATTAGACGACCTTGATGCGATATATGACTATATTGCATTTTCTCTCAAAGAACCGTCAATTGCCGAAAATCTTATAAGCTGTATCCTTCAAAGTGCTCGCACGCTTGAGGAAATGCCAAACCGTCACCGCATTTGCGATGAAGAAGTATTGCAGAAACAAAACATCAGAATTATGTCCGTAAAAAATTATATTATCGTCTACATTCCGGACGAAGAAAAGAAAACAGTCACCATACTAAGAGTTATGTACGGCGGACGGGATATTTCAAAACAGCTTGACAATTTAAGATAACAAAAAACGACTGACCTGCAGGTCAGTCGTTGTCTTCTTCATACATTGAAAGGAGCGTATCGAAAATATCATCGTCCTCGATTTCGGAGTAGATTTCGGGAGATTTACCGTCGGATTCCGTAAATTTCATTATGGTTATCATATCGTCCCCTGCTTCCAGAAGCACGGCATATTCCTGCCCTTCAAGGACGTACATTTCGAGAAATTCAAATTCAGCCTCGTTTTTGCCGTCGGTCAGTATAACCTCTCCGTTTTTTCCCTTATTTTTATAATCCATAAAAACACCGCCTTCTGTTTTTACTATACAGAAAGGCGGTAATTTTGTCAACCGACGGCACCAGAGATTTTGATATTTTCGTAGTTTTTTGCGCAGACCTCGTTTACAACGTCAGAAATTGTCAGCACATTAGTATCCGAAAGGGCGGCGGTGGGAACTACTATTTCAACGGTGTTTTCGGAGATAACGGCAATACAGTCGTTTCCCGTTTTGCTTGTCACAAGGCTTTCGATATCCGATTCCATTTTGATTTCATTCTGAAGCTTTTCAATTGCCTTGGCAGCAGAAACAGAGGCTTCCGTCTCTCCTGTGGCAGATGCGAAGACGGCCTGTAATTCTTCTAAAGCCGAGGCGTGGGCTGTGTCTCGTTGCAATCTGATTTCTGAAAAATTTTCGCCCTCTGCTTCCCCGTTTACGAGCTGTGCCGTGCCGTCGGGAGCCTCCACCGAGAGATTTCCCTGTCCGTCACCCTCGGGGAAAAGCTCGGTATCGGTACCCGTATAGTACCAGTTGACGAACACCGCAAGACCGAGAGCCACCACAAGAGCCGCCAGAACTATCTGTTTTTTACCTAAAAGAACATGCATAATATATCCTCCGTAAGTTATTTTTTTGCCATTTTTGTTACCCATATTCTGTTGACGGGCACACCGAGAGAGGCGCTTACAAGCCTTATGATTTCCTGCTTTACATTTTGGCTTTCCGCTCCCTCGCAGGTGATTCCCACACCTCTTATAACGGGGGCGGTAATTTTAAGAAGCAGCCCCTCGGAATCCCCCGCACTTTCAATTATGACGTATTCGCTTTTGTATTCACTCTTATTCTCCCCGTTTTCGGCTTCGCTGTTTATTGCTACGGTTTTCTCCTCAAGACAGTCAACGGTCACTATAACCTTGACCTTACCTGCGCCCTCCACGGTTTTTATAAGAGCGCACAACCTTTCCTCTATAGTGCTTTCAATTGCCGTAATATCCGAGGAGCTGTCATCAGGCCGAATGTCCTTCTTTTCTCCTCCCGAAAAAAGAAGCATCAGCATTCCCGAAAAACCGAGAATCACTATTATCAGAAGCTTTTTATCCTTTTTAAGTCTTTCTGCAATTTTTTCCGTCAGCTTATTCATCGGTCAATTCCACCCTGATATCGGGTATTATCCCCAGCGCCTCATAAAGAGCATCCGTGAGATTTTCCTCATACTGAGGCCTCGCTTCAAAGGTAATACCTACATATTCAATATTTATGTTTCCCTCTTCGGTTTTATTAATAAAAATTTCCGTTTTATAAGGTACTGCCGTAAATTTTCTCACAGTTGTCCTTATTACCTCCTCGGCAGCCGAGCGGACACTCTCTTCAAGGAAGTAATCGTAGTTTTCCGTTTCATATTCCCCCGACAGCATAAAATCCTCTGCACGCATATTCCCGAAGGCGGAAAACATAGGGACAAAAACAAGTGACATAAGAACAACGCTTATGACGGCCTTTGCAGTTTTTGATACCGTGCCCGAGGGCAGTAAAAAGCAGTATATGAGACTTCCGGCGCTGAGAAAAAGAAGCAGAAGCCCCCAGTTTTTAAGCTCTGCCATATTAAGACCTGCTTACCGTCAGGATGATTGCAATGCTGAGAATAAACACCAGGGACACGAAGCAAAGAGCTCCCGTAATAAGAGAAATAACTCCGCTTAAATTTTCCGTAAAGCCCTTGATTTCTCCGTTTCCCGTAATATCAGATGCTGCACCCATAACGAAAAGCGCTCCTTTCCACAGAATTATATTTATAAGCACGGGAATATTTATAACGACAATTCCGATAATACCGAGCATTCCAACTGTGCTTTTTATAAGTCCTATACCCGCAACCACGGAATTGAGTGCCTCACCTATAGCCGAGCCCACAACGGGAACTGTATTTCCTATAAGAAACCTGAAGCCCCTTATAGTAACGGAGTCGGCAGCTCCTGCAATTACACCCCGTACCGACAGAACAGCCACAAAAATACCTGCAACAAATGCCATAAGCATAGTGATAGCACGGGAAAGCGTCCGTCCGATTCCATGAAGCTTCATATAGGGATTTATTGCCCCTGCAGAGCATACAGCTACCAGCACCGCAGACATTACGGGCACCACATTTCCGAAAAGAAGGGCGATTCCCTCACCGAAGGCAAAAACAATTGAATTGAAGCTGACTGCCAGAGCAGGATTTCCCGATACGGCAACAACACCCGTGAATACGGGAATAAGGGTCAGCATAAAATTTCTTGTCATAAGAAGAGCCGATACACATTCGGAGAAAATCTCACCCGTAAAGCTGACTGCGGAAAACATAACCGTCATTACCGCCACACTTTTTCCCATAAAGAAAAGATTTCCGCCCTCGGGGAAAAACCCCGTAAAGAGAGATGTCACAATAATGAGAGTCAGCGACATAAGCCCTGCACGGAAAATATCGGAAAAGCCCTTTGTAAAAAGCTCCCATACCGTGCTCAGCGCCTTTTCGGGGGTAATGTCAAAGAAATCACCCTGCCCGTCCGTATTTATGCCGAAATCCCTGAGAAGAGAAAGGGCATCATCAGAGAAAAAATCAAAAATTTCCCCGTAGACCTCCGATGCCCTTGCTGTCACGGAAAAGGAGAAAAGAAAAATAACACAGATTAAAATTACAGCTGTCCTTTTCATACACCGTTTACCAATCCTGCCACATACGACACGAAGCCCTTAATGACGGGAAGGCTTACCGCCGTTATGATTATTTTTCCTGCAAATTCAAGCTTCGTTGCGGCGGCTGAGTCTCCGCTGTCACGGCACATATCCGAAAGCACCTGCGTAACAAGGGTTATTCCAAGCACCTTTATAAGCACACTTATGTAAAGGGACGAGGCACCTCCCGAGGAAAAAAGGCTGTCGAAGAAGCCTAAAGTATCCCTTAATTCATCCCCCACAACAAAAATAAGCACCGCCGCCGCTCCCAGTCCCGAAAAAACGGCAAGCTCAGGCTTATACTGCCGTAAAAGAGAATAAACAAGAAGCTCCGTCATAACAATTCCCGCAATTTTAGACATCAAAGGTCAAACACGCTCCTGACGTAAGAAAACATTGTTCCCACATAGGGAAGCACCATCATAATGACAATAACAAGGCCTGCCAGAGTGGTTATCATTGTATATTCATCCCGCCCCGAACGGGTGAGTACTTGATTGAGCACCGCAACAATAAGTCCCACGGCGGCAACCTTGAAAATGATTTCTATATCCGTACCGTTCACCCCTTAAGAAAAAATAAAGAACACGGCAGCAGCCGCGAGAACACCCGAATACACAGTCATACTGCGGTTTTTCTCATACCGCTTTTCCTCCTCCGAAAGAAGCTTCCGGGCAAGGGAAGAAAAAGCCTCACACTTCTTTATAAAGCTTTCCCTGGGGCACCTTCCGAAAACATCGGAAAAGGACAAAAGAAGGCTTCTTAAGTCGGGTTTTATGTAAAAGGGACAAAAAGCCTGCACCTCGCACTCCCATATCTCCTTCAGGTTTTCTCCGCTGTCATAACGGGAAAGCACCGTTTCTATAAAGGTAAGCCGTCTGTATTTTTCCTTTTCCGAAAGGCTTATGAAAATTTCCCTGAAATCCGAAATGCCCGTACCTCCCATTTCCCCCATATCCGAAAAAAAGGCAGAGATGTCCCTCAGAAGCTTAAGTCTTTTATTCTGAAGAAACGAAAGATAAAGCCCCGAAAGGGCTATTGCCGTGCAAAGGCTCACAAGACCTGCGAATTTCATATAAAAGCTCCCCGTAAGAATATTGGGCAGTAATTCTTCCCGGTGCCGAGGGGGAAAGAAATACCGCTTTATCGAAGACGTTTTCCGAAAAAAGAATCCTGAACTGCTGTCTTCTTACAAGAGAAGAAACATCCCCTGCGTGAATTGATGCAATAAAGGAAACTCCGGAATTGAGCCCCTGAAGTATGCTTTTTGTTTCCTCGTAAGAGCCTATTTCGTCACAGATTATGTAACGGGGTGAAAGAAGCCTTACTGCGTGCAGAATTGCATCCGCCTTTTTCATTCCCTTTATAACATCTGCGCAAGGACCGGGACTTCTGCCTGCCGTCAGCTCCCCTCTTTCGTCAACTACACAGACCTTGGGATACTCTCCCCCGAAACCACGTGACAGCCTTTCTGCGATTTCCCTAAGAAGAGTGGTTTTTCCGCCTCCCGGTGCACTTGCAATAAGAAGTCCCGAGGAAAAGGAGAGAAGCTCTCCGAAATCCGTGCCCGTATGTGCTTTTCCGTAATAAGGAATACGTATATTAAGAGAGGTAATTTTTCCTATTGTGTCGTTTTCCGAAGCCACTTCGCCGCAAAGACCGATTCTGATGCCACGGGAATAGGTGATATAGCCGTTTTTTAGCTCGTTTTCACGGAAAAAGCCCGAATATCCTATGCTTCTGTCGGTTATTTCACTAAGCTCGAAAGCTGTGGGCTTAAGAGCATTTAAGGGGAACACCCGTGACAGATTTCCGTTTTCGTCAAGAAACATTGTCCCCTTTTCCGTCACGAGATAAACGGACTCACCGCAAATCATCCTTACCTCATAAATACCGTCCGTGCCATCAAAGGCAAGAGACAAAGGCTTTTTAAGCCCCGACGGCATAATTTTCAGCACGTCCCTTAAAAGCTCATTCATTTTTTCACCTTCTGTCACATTCTATGCACACTTGTCCCGGGATATGACCTTTGTCCGATAAATATATATGTGCAATTCTGCTGATTTCTGATGATTGATATTTTGTTAATTACGCCTATGACATCAATCTGTTTTTTATGATAAAATATATTAATCAAATGAAGAGAAGGTATAAAAATGCTCACAATCGGCACCTATGTGATTCACGAAAAATACGGAATATGCTTAGTTAAGGAAATACAGAAGAATATGAAGGTAGGCACCAAAAGAAGCGACTACTTTGTACTGAAGCCGGTATATAATCCGTCTTCTTCCGTGTATATTCCCTTAACAAACAAAACTGCCGAAGAAAAGCTGAAAGCACTCCCTACGGCAGAAGAAATCCTCGGGCTCCTTAAATCCGAAAGCAGTCTTGAGTGGATTGAAGACAGCAAGACAAGAAGCGATTTATTTGAAAAAATTCTGTCTGACGGTGACAGAAAAAAGATTCTCGAAATGATAAAATGTATAGAAGAAAAGAAAAAAGAACTTGCAGAGCAGGCAAAAAAACTCCGTATTGCTGATGAAACGGCACTGAAAACTGCCGAAAAGATTAT
>JAZNAI010000204.1:0-14557 GCA_045586465.1 Acutalibacteraceae bacterium
AATCAGGATATGTCCCTTACAGGTGTTACGGTTGAAGAGGTGGATGCTTCCTGCTTCAGTGACAAGGATGAGGAATTTTTCAAGAGTCAGCTTCAGATCCTTCTTGATTTTGCAGCAATCAACACCGTTGTTGAATCAAGAATGATGCCCCTTATGAGCGGTGCCTGCGAAAAGACTCTCGGAGTACCCCTTAACAAAATCAAGTTCTTCACAAATCAGGATGTGATTCTTGAAGAACCCGAGGATGACGGGGAAGAAACAGAAGAAGAATAAATAATTACAGGTATAAGACCTTCGACCGGTTCTTATACCTGTTTTTTTTGTTTAATTACAGCGTGAGCACTGCTTCCTTGTTTTTAAGTAACTTGACAGAGTACATTTCTCCGTTTACTTTTACCCCTACAGTCATATCCTCGGGAGCAGAGAGTGTGATTTCCGTTACCCTGCTGTCAGCAAATTCAGCGGAAACTGTGACATTTCCTCTTGCCTTAAGTCCTCTGAAGGAGCCTGTAAGTCCTTCCTTTGCTGCGGGGAGCACGGAAATGAATCCCTCGTGGGACTGTATAAGGGATTCCGCAATACCTGCCGCACCGCCGAAGTTTCCGTCAATCTGGAAGGGCGGATGAATGTCAAAGAGGTTTGTATGCGTGGATTTTGTAAGAAGCTTTCTTAAATGCTTATAAGTATTTTCGCCGTCCTTGAGTCTCGCAAAAAGATTTATAAGCCAGGCTCTTGACCAACCCGTGTGTCCTCCGCCGAAGGAAAGCCTTCTGTGAAGGGTGTTTTTTATAGCCTCAAAGTATTCGGGAGTAGCCTCGGTAATCATATTATCGGGATAGAGTGCGAAGGCGTGGGAAATGTGCCTGTGACCGGGCTCGGGCTCACCGTAATCCTGGAGCCATTCCTGAAGACAGCCGTTTTTGCCTATCTGCAAGGGAGGAAGTTTCTTTAGTGTTTCCTCTGCCTGCCTGCGGTCAGCCTCGTTTATTCCGAGAAGCTTTTCGGCGTCAATGTAATTACGAAGGGTACCGCCGATAATCTCAATATCCATTGTGGGGGAGAATGCGATTGTTGCGGTTATTTCCTCATTGCCATCAACGGGATAATACTCGTTTTCGGGGGACATTGAGGGGCCCGAAATAAGATAACCGTTTTCATCCTCGAAAAGGAAGTCCATAAAGAAAAGGGCACATTCGTGAAGATAGTCGTATGCTGTTTCCCTTAAGAATTCAATGTCGTTTGTGTAAAGGAAATGCTCCCACATATGGAAGCTCAGCCACGCTCCGCCCATAGGCCATACGCCCCAGATTCCGTCAGCAGGCGTTGTAAATCCGTAAATATCGCTTAAATGATGAAGCACCGTGCCTCGGCAGTTATAGTTTTCCTTTGCTGTCTTTTTGCCGGATTCAAGAAGATAATTATTCATATAATCAAAGAGAGGAAGATGGCATTCAGCGATGTTTGCAACCTCGGGAAGCCAGTAATTCATCTGCAGATTAATGTTTGTATGATAGTCTGAATTCCACGGATTCTCCATTTTTTCGACCCATACGCCCTGAAGGTTTGCAGGAAGGGTATCTTCACGGGAGGAGGAAATGAGAAGATATTTTCCGAAGGCGAAGTAAAGCGCATAAAGACCGTCATCCTCTGCATTTTCGCTCTCCTTAAGCCTTTCAAGACGTCTGTCCGTTGTCATTCTTTCAACGTCCTTCTTTGACTTTAACTGAATGTCACTTCTGCCGAAGAGCTCTGAGAAATCCTCAATATGTCCCTCTTTGATTTCCTCATATTCCGCTTCTGATAAGAGGTCGAGACAAACCTCCTCAAAGCGGCTTTGGAATTTGAATTCGGTTGCAATCGAAATATAAATTGTGGTGTTGTCGGAGCCTGAAACGGTGATTTTTCCGTCCTTCTCCTCAATATCTCCCTCTGTTTCAATTTTTATGCCCACAGCAAAGCGGTGGTTACCGCAGGCGGTTTTTGCTCTCACAAGAAGAAGGTCATTGAGGAAGGTAGTGCTTTCAATGCATTCTCTTTCATAGCTTAAGGTAAAATCAATTTTCTCCTGAGAAGAAAGATTTATAACAGTAAGCTCATAAGGATAAGAGCAGAAAGCTGTCTGAATTATTGCGTTACTGCCTTTTTTATAGGTAATTTCCGAAATACCCTTGTCGAGAACAAGGTCTCTGTGATATTCTGCGGCTTCAGTCTTGTCGGCAAAATCAAGGGAAACAACACCTGCATATTCATAGGATTGAATTCTTTCTATTCCTTCTCCTAAATGCTCCTCTGCCCAGGGGTCAAGCTCCGTGATTTTTCCGTCAAGGTACATCTGACGCATAGTCTTTACTCTCTCGGGGAAATCCTTTATAGTTGTGTCTCTTTCGGTGCCGGACCAGATCGATTCCTCGCAAAGATAAATTTTCTCCGTGTCGGTGTTACCGAAAAGCATAGCACCGAAGGAGCCGCCGCCGACGGGAGAAGCGTGCTCCCAGTCCTCAGCGGGGGTTGAAAGTCTTATTACGTGATTGTCCATAAATATTACTCCATTGCCTGAATTTTATAAAGCTTGACGGAACGTCCGCCGACCTGCTGTGAAATTTCACCGCCTGCCACAAACGTTGTGTTGTCCCAAATATCGCAGACGGCATAACGGTCAGCTTCGGGAAGGTTTACGAAATTAAGCCTTGTAAGGTCCTTGATGTTAAATGAAATCTCCTTGGGGGAGTTTGTTTTGTTAAGAAGGCAGACTGCAATTTCTCTGTTTTCGAGAGGCTTCACGAGAACGTCCGTAAGACCGTTTGTCTTTACACGTCTGCACTGAACACCCAGCTTATCCTGATTTATTGCTATTGCCTTTTTATTTGAGATAATTTTCAGCACCTTATTATTGAAATCTACCGTGCCGTCCTCTTTAAGAAATTTTCTTATGTCATTGCCGAGAATAAGGGGAGCGGCAAGCATACACCAAAGTGAGAAATGAGCGATGTTTTCATTGTCAGTCAGGTCACCGTTTCCCACCTCAAGCATATCGGGGTCATTCCAGTTGCCGGGACCTGCGTATTCGTAAAGACGAACGGTAGCTTCATATATTCCGATAATTGAATGCCATTTTGGGATAATATCGGGGGTTGTTCTCCATAAATTGCCTGCTGTGTGTCCCCACTTCCAGGGTCTGTTCCAGCCCCATTCACAGATAGAGAAGCAGATGGGCTTTTCGGGTTTGCCTGTTTCCTCGGCAACCTTTTTTGTAGCACGCATAAGCTCCTTGCCCATATTCTGATACTGTCTTGCGGCGGAATCCATACGGGAAGCTATGGGGTTGTGTATAAGAAGCGTATTCTTGCCCTTTTTCAGTGTAACTGAGGTCTGGTTTCTGCCGGCACGGGGGAAGCCCTTTGCACCGGGAATCCTGAGAGAATAGGTGTCCTTGCCGTTTACGATAACCTCGCAGTACTGGTCCTTTTTTACTGCCTTGCGTATTCCCAGCGTCAGGGTAAATTCTCCGTCCTCGGGAGAGTCAATGTCATAGAAAATTGCACAGCCGGCACCGTTTGAAAGTCCGGCAATGTACTTAGAATGCATAATCTTTTCATCGTGCAGAAGCATTGCATCTCCGCGAAGCTCTGCATCCTCTGCAAGAAGCGTGATAAATTCCTTTTCGCCCTTGCGGGAGATAAGCACCTTTTCAATTTCGGGTGCAGCGGTGGGAATAGGCTCATTATGGCAGAAGTCGTATTTGAAGTATTCCACACCCCACTCTGCAAAGGTCTCGGCATCCGTTCTTTCGTGATAAAGGCTTGAGGGAAGATCCTCGCAGGTAAAGGTGCCGTTTGACGTATAAATGCCCATTTTGAGGCCGTAGGAATTTACGGCTTCAACAAGTGCTTTTATTCCTGAGGGGAATGTGCCGAGATCTCCCTGAAGTCTGCCGTTTTCGTCTCTTACAGAGGACATCCAGCAGTCATCAACGTTTACATAAATATATCCCAATTCGTCGAGGTGCGCCGCCTTCATAGCAGCAGCCATTTCCTTAATGATATCCTCATTTATGTTGTTGCGGAAGGCATTCCAGCTTGCCCAGCCCATAGGGGGAGTGAGAGCCGTGCCGTTATTGAAGCGGTCAGCGCCGTCCACGTGAATTTTTGTCATTGCCATTGCTTTTTTTATGTGGCATACGGGACAGAGATTTTTTTCTTTAAGTACGGTTTTTAAGGACTTACTCATAATTAAGCCTCCTTTATAAGCTTATTTATATATTACACGGGGAAGAAATAAAAATCAACCTTAAATTAATATCGGCATATACTGAAAAGAGGTGATTTTTTTGACGGTAAACAAGCGAAGGGGAACGGCGTTTATAAAGCTTTTTGTTATGACGGTACTGATTGTTGCCGTGTATTTTTTAGCAGATACAAGAATGACCCCCATTGTGAACACGCTTGCTCTTTCAAGGGCACAGAATCTTGCCACCGTAATAATAAATGATACGGTTGCGGAGATGCTGACAGATAATAAAAACGATTTTTCGGGGCTTATCATAGAAGAGTACGATGAAAGCGGAAGAATTGCCGCTTTGTCCGTTAACAGCGTCGGAATGAACCGTCTTAAATCCCTTATAAGCGTTCATATTACAAAGGCAATAGGTGAGATTGAAGAAAGCAAAATAAATATTGCTCTCGGCACCCTTACGGGAAGCTCCCTTCTTACGGGCAGAGGTCCCAAAATCACCCTGAACGTTCATATCTCCTGCGCCTGCTCCATTGAAGTGAGAAATTCCTTCGAATATACAGGTATAAATCAGACCGTTCATAAGGTTATGCTTGATATTAAAACGGACGTTTACGTGCTTTCCGTGGGCAACACTCTTTCAAGTCAGGTGTTTACAAGTATACCCGTGTCCGAAACCGTAATAATAGGGCAGATTCCCGAAATATATGCAGGTAAGGACGATGCTTTGTGGCAGGATCTTATTAACTGATGCTTTACTTTTATCCCCGAAAGTAGTAAAATATACTTTCACGGGAGATGCTATATGAAACTTATAATTGCAGAAAAGCCCTCTCTTGCACGTAATATCGTGGCAGGAATCGGGCAGATGAAAAAATATAACGGATATTTTGAGGGGCTCGGGTATATTGTTACCTGGGCATTCGGTCATTTGTTTTCCCTTTGCGATATTGAGGATTACACGGGGGAGACCTCAACCGGCAGATGGAGTATGGAGAACATTCCCTGTTTTCCCGAAGCCTTTCGTTTCAAGCTTAAAAACGGTGAGGATAAAAAGCCTGATGCAGGTGTTATCCGTCAGTTTGAGCTTATTAAGAAACTCTGTAACCGTGATGATGTTGAAGCAATAGTAAACGCAGGAGACGCAGACCGTGAGGGTGAAATCATTGTAAGGCTCTGTGTTATGAATGCCCTTGAAAAGGAAAAACCCTTTCTTCGTCTGTGGCTTCCCGATCAGACTCCCGAAACCGTAGCTCAGGCACTCGCCGAAATGAAAAATGAAGAGGAATACGACCTTCTTGCAAACGAGGGCTTCGCACGTACTTATATAGACTGGCTTTACGGTGTGAATCTTACAAGATATGCTACACTTCGCACGGGAGTGCTCCTGAGAGTGGGCAGAGTTATTGTGCCTGTTGTTAAGGCAATTTACGACAGGGATATGGCAATAAGAAACTTTGTTCCCGATAAGTATTTTGCCCTTGTAAGCTCCTGTGAAACCAACGGCGAAATTGTAGAGCTTGTTTCAAAGCATAAATTCCCCAAGGAAAAGGCGGCAACCGCTCAGCGTGCCTGCGATAAGCTCAATGCTCAGGAGGCAATTGTTACCGCTAAGAAAACAAAAAAGGACAAGCTGAATCCGGGAAAGCTTTATTCACTTTCAAAGCTTCAGAATTTCCTCGGCAAAAAATATAAAATGCCTATGGATACCTCTCTTCGCATAGTTCAGAAGCTTTATGAGGAAGGCTTTCTTACGTACCCGAGAACAAACTCCGAATATCTTGCCACCGCAGAAAAGGATAAAATAAAGAAGATTGTAAATATCGTAAAGGGCAAGGGGTATCCCGTTGAATTCAAGGACAAGAAAACCATATTTGATGACAGCAAGATTGAATCCCACTCCGCTCTTACGCCTACTTATAAATTCCCCGATGTAAGTCAGCTTTCAGAGGAGGAGAAAACAGTTTACTCTGCTGTTCTCAGGCGATTTGTCGCCGTATTCTGCAGCGAGGAATGTGTGGTGTCCAAAACGGAAATCACCGTATCCGTAGGGGAGTGCGAGGACTATTTTCTTAAAGGTCTTATGATTTTAGAGCCCGGCTGGACAAAGTATGACGACTCGGGAAAAAATAATAAAATTCTCCCCAATCTCGAAAAGGGCGACAGAGTAAATATTGACTTTAAGCCTAAAGAAAAGGAGACAAGTCCTCCCAAGCACTACACCATAGAAACTCTTAACAATTATCTTAAAAATCCCTTCCGTGAGGAAAAGGCTGAGGCGTCCGAGCAGGACGATGCCGAGGACTACCGTGCAATTTTTGAAGGTCTTGAGCTCGGCACCGAGGCTACACGAACCGGAATTATAGACAATGCCGTAAAAAGTAAATATATTGAGCTTAAAAAGGACGTTTATAAAATACTTCCCGACGGTGAATATCTCATTGAACAGCTTACAAATATGGGTATCTCAATGGATAAATATAAGACAAGTGAGCTCGGTCAGGCACTTAAAAGGGTTTATCACGGTGATATCACAATAGATGAAAGTGTTTCGCAGGCTGTAAATGAAATAAAGGGTGTCTTCGGTGCCCCCGAAAATTCCCCCGAATCCGATAAATATTTCGGTTTTGCAGGGGATGAAGTCGGCACTTGTCCCGTATGCGGAAATACCGTAGTCAGAGGCAAATACGGCTATCAGTGCCGAGGCTATAAAGAGGGCTGTAAATTCTCAATTCCCGGAATTCTCTGTAAAAGAGTGATTACCCCCGCAAATGCTAAAAAGCTGCTGACAGACGGTAAAACCGACAAAATAGATGGCTTTATTTCAAAAACCGGCAAAACCTTCTCCGCAAGGCTCGAAATGAAAGAAAATAAGGCAGTATTTTTATTTG
Source organism: Acutalibacteraceae bacterium (assembly GCA_045586465.1). Classification (GTDB taxonomy): domain Bacteria; phylum Bacillota; class Clostridia; order Oscillospirales; family Acutalibacteraceae; genus RUG806. Next base: position 7,122 of record JAZNAI010000204.1, read on the forward strand.
AAGATTAATTTATTCCCGGAAATGAAAATTTCCGGGATTTTTTTGCAACAAATTTCCTGTTTTGGGTACTAAGTGTATGAAGGGAGTTGAAAGCGATGAAAAAAATATTTATAATTTTATTGACCTTATGTTTGGTTCTTTCTTTTTCTGTGCCCTCTTATGCTGCATTTTCTACAGAATCATACGAGATTTTGTTCAAGACAAAGGAATCCTATGAAAATACGGATTATAAGGAGATTTTTTCCGATCACAGAAATTTTTTGAAGCCCGAAGTTCTTGGACTTCCCGAAATTGTATGTGTTGAAGCCTATTGGGCGTCATACGATGTAAATAAACTGCCTTATTATATTCTTCATTTGTCAATCGGCTTCAGCTCCCCAAGGGACGCTGCAGAAATCTGTGCGGAGCTTATAAGGTGCGGTATTGCTGAATGGGCTGTGTTTGTAAGTCTTAATGATTTCAGTGATTTTGATAAAATACTTAATCTGTTTTCACCTTTTGAACGGAATTTTGTGAAACAATCAGCCGATACCTTCGGCGATATTGACTGTAACAAAACGGTAGCGGCAGAGGATGCACGGATTGCTCTTCGCATTGCAACGGGCCTCGAAAACAAGAAGGATTACCCTTATCTTATGGGGGATATGGATTATGACGGAGAGATTACCGCTTCCGATGCAAGACAGATTCTTCGTGTTGCAACAGGTCTTGACGGATATTTTACAACTGATTAATTCTTAAAGAAAGAGATATTTATGGATGACGGGCAGATAATAAAGCTTCTTAAAAATCGGGATGATACTGCCGTTTCGGAAACGGAGAAAAAATACGGTAAGCTGCTTTTCAGTCTTGCCATGGGTATTCTCGGCTCTTCAGAGGATGCCAGGGAGATTGTGAATGACACTCTTCTTGTTTTATGGAATTCGTCTGCTTCGTCACCGCCCGAAAATCTGAAAGCATATCTTTGTAAAATAACAAGAAATCAGGCTCTTAAAAGAGTGCGCCGTGACAAAGCACAGAAAAGAAGCCGTGATTTTACTTTAAGCCTAGAAGAAATCGGAGAGGTCTTTTCTTCTTCCGAGCTGACGGAAGATATCTTTTCCGCAAAGGAGCTTGAAACTGCCGTATTTTCGTTTATATCCGGACTTTCTTCATCTGAACGGCTTATTTTTATGCGAAGATACTGGTTTTTTGATTCAATGAAAAAGATAGCCGAGCTTTCCGGTGAAAAGGAAAGCTCCGTCCGTTCAATACTCAGCCGAATAAGAAAAAAACTCAGAGAGTATCTCCGGAAGGAGGGATTCGAGGTATGAAGAATGAAGATTTTCTCGACCTGCTCGGGAATATAGATGACAGTATTATTGATGAATGTACGGCTCCTTCCGTTGTTGCAAAAAAGCCCCGTTTTGTTAAGTATATTATAACCCTTGCCGCAGTTTTTCTTTTTACTGTCTGTGCGGTTCTTATAAGCAGAATTGTACCCCAAGGACTGCTTACGGGTTTTGTGGGTGAAGAGCACTCTGTTTCGGAAAACAGCGAAACCGAAAGCACGGATTTCATCGAAGACGGCACCTCGGAGCTTCATATCGAAGAGCCGTCCCTAACGGAAGAGCCGTCCCTAACGGAGGAAGCCTCTTCCTCTGAGGCGGCAACGGATATTGAAATTACAGAGCCTCCCGTAACCGAAAGCACTACGGAGCCGGGCACAACCGAACCTTATGAGGAAACTACTGTAACTGATATCCCTTCGGGGACAAACGAACCGTATTTTGTTGAGGTGCCTTACGGAAGTCTTCTTTTTGCGGGAACGGACGGCTTGCCGGATGATTATCCCGAGCGCAAGAGAGTTACCTGGAAGGAGCTGCTTCGCCTTTACGGAACAGTTATTATTCCGTCGGTTATCGGTGAATTCTTTCCCGAATATCAGTCCATAATTAATGACACGCACCTTATACTTTCCGACGGGAAAAATACGTGGGCTGAAAATTCGTTCAGCTTTACCCTGCCTGACGGCAGTACGCTTAATCTGAAGGTTTCAAATCACAAGCTGACCTTACATCAGACAGAAGAAGAAAATATGGATTATGCCTCCGAAATTGAGGGCATTTCTGTGCTGTTATTAAAGGGATATGAAGCAGAAAGTGAAATGATTTTCAGCGCGTATTTCCAAAAAAACGGTGTGTATTTCAGAATAATTCAGCAGGGAACAGACCTTAGTGAAGAGGGCTTTGTTGATATTATAAGAAGCTTACTGTAAAAAATTCGCCTTATACCTTTTTACGGGTATAAGGCTGATTTTTTTAGCATATTAAAATGCATTTTTTATGTGGTTTATGTCGGCGGTGTAAAGGTCATAAAGAATTACCTCGATAATGTCAAACCTGACAGGTGAGCCTTCACTTTTTGTCATTCTGAGAAATGCCGCCGCATTGGTTTTAAGGTTTTCACTTTTTCTGTAATCAACAGCCTCCGCAGGGGAAAGCATTTGCCCGGGAGAACGGGTTTTTACTTCGACGAAGCATATCGTCCCGTCGGGAGAGCGGGCAACAATGTCTGTTTCACCGAGCTTCGTTGCGTAGTTTGTTGCAATTATTTCATACTTATTTCTTCTCAGGAATCGGCAGGCTAACTGCTCACCTCTTAGACCTACCTTGAGATGTTCGGGTAAAGCCATTATTTTTCACCAAGATTCTTAAGAAATGAAAGTCGGTGAACGGGAGAAATACCGTGCTCCTTTATCATTTCATAGTGAAGGGCGGTAGGGTAGCCCTTGTGCTTCTTAAACTGATATTCGGGATATTTTTCGTCCAATTCCAGAAGATACCTGTCCCTGCTCACCTTTGCAAGGATGGAAGCGGCGGCAATTGAAATTGATTTCGCATCCCCCTTTACGAGGGTCATTTCCTCAATGCCCGTTTTTGGCTTTCTGTTGCCGTCAACAAGTGCAATATCGGGCTTTACGGAGAGTCCTTCAACAGCTCTTTTCATTGCAAGAAATGTTGCATTAAGTATGTTTATTTCGTCAATTTCCTGCTCACTTGCACTCGCAACAGACCAGGCAATTGCCTTTTCTTTTATTACGTCAAAAAGGGCATCTCTTTTCTTTTCGGAAAGCTTTTTCGAGTCGTTTATGCCAAGGTCCCCGAGGTCATCGGGAAGAATTACCGCGGCGGCAAAAACGGGACCGGCAAGAGGTCCTCTGCCTGCTTCGTCAATTCCGCAGACAGCTTTATATCCCTTTTCTTTAAGAAGATTTTCGTATTCGTAGGTCATATTAAGGGCCTTTCAAATGTAATTTTGCCGAGCTTTCCGCCTCTTAATTCATCAAAAAGAGTAGTTGCGGCACGAAGGGTATTTACTTCACCCTTTGAAATCAGCATACCTCTTTTTCTGCCGATTTCCTCCAAAAGTTCATATCCCGTAAGTTCGCTGAAATCCTTTACCTTGTAGCGCTCCGTGAGTCTTTCGGGGTAATCGTCACGAAGAATTTCAAGAAGCTTGACGGCGAGCTCTTCAACGTCAAGAATATCATCCTTGATGCCGCCTGTAAAGGCAAGCTTATATCCCACGTCGGGGTCTTCGAATTTCGGCCACAGTACACCGGGAGTATCAAGAAGCTCAATATGGTCTCCGATAACGTACCACTGATTGTGCCTTGTAACACCTGCTCTGTCCTCAACCTTAGCCTTGCCGCCCTTGCAGAAGCGGTTTATGAAGGAGGATTTACCCGTATTGGGAATGCCTACAACCATAAGTCTGAGCGCTCTTCCCGACATCCCTTTTTCGTTATTTCTTTTTATTGTGTCTGCAAGCACCTCGTGTACGGTCTGCTTGAAAACATTGAGTCCCTTACCGCTTTTGCAGTCAACGGGAATTGCCGCAATGCCCTGCTTCTTATAAAAAGCAAGCCATTCGGCGGTTGCTTTTTCGTCTGCAAGGTCGCATTTGTTGAGAAGTATTATCTTTGGCTTGCCTTCAATAAGGTCGTTAAGCTCGGGATTGACGCTTGAAAGGGGGATTCTTGCATCCCTTAATTCAACCACACCGTCAACCAGAGAAAGACTCTCCTTTATTTTACGGCGTGTTTTTGCCATATGTCCCGGAAACCACTGTACCGTCTGCTTCTGTGTATCCATATTATTTACCGTTTTCCGTAAAATTTTCGTAAATGTTCCATTCGCCCGAAAGACGAAGCTGAGCCTTTCCTAAAAGAGCATCAACGGGTGCAAAGCCCACGTATGAATATCTTGAATCCGAGGAAATCGGGCGGTTGTCACCGAAAAGCATAACACAGCCCTCGGGCACCGTTACGGGGTATGAAAGGTCGCCCTTCATAGTGTGTACGGGCATAGCATAGGAGCTTTCGTCAAGCTGAACGCCGTTTACATAAACGTTTCCGTCGCTGTCAAGGTCAACTGTGTCCCCTTCAGTTGCAATTATACGCTTTACTATGGGACCCATCGTGGAAAGGCGGTGGGTTGAAATTACAATATCACCGTATTCGGGCTCATCATAATAAGGGGTAACAATAAGCCACTCACCGTCGTGAAGGGTATCTACCATAGAGCTGCCGCTGACACCTACAAGCCTGAAGCCGAAGGTGAAGACGAGAGCTATTATAAAAATTGCGGATATAACAACGGAAAGTCCCTCATAAATACTTGATGCGAAGGAATTTTTTTCGTTGGTTTCGGTTGTTTTTTCGGTGAGAATTTCTTTCTCTTCCATAATATCACCTGATCTTTCCTATGGGATAAAGCCTGAAAAGTGCTTTGCCGTTAATTTCGTCTGATGCTATGAAGCCTATTTCATTATGCCTTGAGTCAACGGAGTTGTTTCTGTTGTCGCCTAAAACAAAAACAGCATCCTCGGGAACAGTCACCGTGTCCAGGGGATAATTCATATCATATGCCTCAGATATCGGCTCCAGAACCTCATAGTCCTCAAAAATGACCCTGCCGTTGACTGTTATTATGTGTGTTTCAAAGTTTATTGAAACCGTGTCTCCGGGAAGACCTATGACCCTTTTTATCATAGAGCTTTCCTCGGCATTTTCCTTGTTTACTGCTATTATATCACCGTAATCGGGTGAGTACAAGAAATTTGAAATAATTATTTTGTCACCTGTATGAAGCGTCGGTAACATTGAACCGCCGTCAACTGAAACAAGCCTGAAAAAGAAGGTAAATGCAACAAAAATCACCATCATACATAAAAGCAAATACGAAAGGACGGAATAAATATATTCCGCCGTTTTGGAGTATAAGGATTTTTCGTTTATATCTGTCTTTTTCATAAAATCAAAAAAAGAGGAACACCCTTAAGATGTTCCTCAAAAGCACATAGATTAATTACTTGATTAATTCCTTAACCTTAGCTGCTTTACCGACTCTGCCTCTGAGGTAATAAAGCTTAGCTCTGCGTACTTTACCCTTTCTTACGATAGCAACGTTAGCAACGTTGGGGGAGTGAAAGGGGAATACTCTTTCAACACCTACACCGTAGGAAAGTCTGCGAACGGTGAATGTTTCTGCAATACCGCTGCCCTTACGAGCGATAACTGTACCTTCGAATGCCTGAATTCTTTCCTTTTCACCTTCACGAATCTTAACGTCAACACGTACAGTGTCACCGATTTCGATTACGGGGGGCTGCTCTTTAAGCATGCCGTTTGTCATAAGCTTGAGTGCGTCCATTTTTAAGACCTCCATTATTTTTTTCAGATGTTCATTCGCTGTCAGAGGACAACCAGAGGACCACCCGCTTTAGTTTGCTGTTCACTAATCGCGGTGAGGGGAGTTCCCACACCCATAAGAACGCTCGTGTATTATATCACAAGGATATTCACAATGCAAGTGTTTTTTTAGCTTTTTGAAAAAATTTTTTGTTTTCATTGACATTATTGTAAGAAATATAATAATATATATTCCGGACAGCGGTAAATATAGCAAAAATAACCGATATTGTCAACGGGTGGCTGGTATGATTTTTGATGATTCTTTGAAAAATGTCATAATTTCGGCTTATGAAAACGAAGCTGACGTATTTCTGAGAATGAATCCGCCTTGTATTGATATGCTGTTTTTTGATGATGTAAAGACCGTTGTGCTTATGCCGGGGCTTGTGCCTGAGACGGAAAATGAAAGCGTTTACGATATAAGAAGGCTCGGGGACGAGGAGTTCAGAAAAAGCCTTGCCACAGACGGGGTAAAACGCCTTATTGTGCTGTTTTCTGAGTGTGCAGACAAATCCGAGTACGGCTACAGGGAATCCTATGGTTGGATTGGTGAAATGAGAGCCGAAATTTCTCATTTTATTCAGGTTGTCGCCTTCTTTTCACCCTCTTCCGATTCATTCGGAGTATGCGGAAATCTTTTCGGCAGTACCGATACGGTATGTATCGGCGAAAAGGCTTTGCCTGAGGCAGATGTGTTCTGTACTGTTTCACCGAAGGCAAAGTTTTATCAGACCGCACTTCTTGCCGAGAAATATGCCTTTAAGAAAACTGCGGTATATTTCAATTCAAGGGAAGAAGCTCACAGTTTTTCACGCTTTCTTGAAAAAAGGGGTACGCACTGCGTTATTGCAGACGGTGCTATGTTTTCAGCGCAGCTTCGTGAAAGCGCTCTGAAATTTGCAAGGGGCGAGGTCAATATTCTCGTTGCAACAAAATCATATATCCCGGCTGCTTGTTTTTATTCTCCCGAAAAGGTTGTTTTCTGCGGTGTTCCCTTTTCGCCGTCGCATCTTTGGAGGTGTGCATTCCCTCTTAAGCACGAAATCCCTTTTGTTGTGTACTGTGAGGATGATATGAAACGAAACGAAAAAATTATAGCTTCTTTTTCGGAGAAGCTTTCCGACGGAGAAATTGCACAGCTGAGAAATTCCCGTCTTGAAGAAATGGTTAAAATGCTTAACACAAAAGCGTAATATAAAGGAGTAAAAAAAATGAAAGAAAAAATCAAGGTTGCCGTTATCGGATGCGGAAATATTGCAAACAGTGCTCACATTCCCGCATATATGGACAGTGAAAATGCAGAAATCAAATATTCCTGCGATATCATCCCCGAAAGAGCCGACAAGGCAGTTAAGGAGTACGGCTGCGGTAAGGCAGTTTACGATTATCACGAAATTCTTGATGATCCCGAGCTTGATGCCGTATCAGTTTGTACACACAATGACCACCACAGTAAAATTGCCATTGACTTTATGCGTCACGGCAAGGATGTTCTCTGCGAAAAGCCTGCTGCAAGAATCCTTTCCGAGGCTCTTGAAATGGAAAAGGTTTCTTATGAAACCGGAAAAATTCTTTCCATCGGTGTATGTAACAGATATTCAAATTCCGTAAACAAGATAAAGGAAATGATCGCACGCGGCGACCTGGGTGAGGTTTTCCACGTTTACGCTTCCTTCCGTGCACACCGTTCAATTCCCGG